>JASGCX010000006.1:0-32794 GCA_030053925.1 Flavobacterium sp. | reverse complement strand
GCAACGTTGTGAAACTTGCCGTTTGTTGTGCCTTTGCGGTGCTACTATACGCAACATTGTGAAACTTGCTTTTCGTTGTGCCTTATGCGGTGAAACTATACGCAACGTTGTGAAACTTGCCGTTTGTTGTGCCTTATGTGGTGCTACGATATTCAACGTTGTGAAACTTGCCGTTTGTTGTGCCTTATGCGTTGAAACTATACGCAACGTTGTGAAACTTGCCGTTTGTTGTGCCTTTGCGGTGCTACTATACGCAACGTTGTGAAACTTGCCGTTTGTTGTGCCTTTGTGGTGCTACTATACGCAACGTTGTGAAACGTGCTTTTCGTTGTGCCTTATGCGGTGCTACTATACACAACGTTGTGAAACGTGCTTTTCGTTGTGCCTTTGTGGTTATTGTATCCAAACAATATTGCCTTGTAACAATACGCTACCCAACTTATCACCGGTTACAGTTTCTTGCTTTATGGCTTTGCCAAATTTTGCATCAAACCATTGCAAGGTGTAGTTCTTTTGTGCATCAATATTGTTCAACATTAAAGCACCATTACCATACACAATAAAGCTTTTACCGTTGCTTAATGCAAATTGTTTATTACCATCAATTGGCTTCATTTTAGCCGCAGCGTTTAGTAAGTTTTTATCTATTGCTGCGGGCAACACAGGCAACGATCCGCCAGCAAGTAATACCGCCAAACCAAATTGATCGTAACTATCGCTGCTATACAACACCGCTTTTTCAGGGTATTTTGTGCGATATTCTTTTACTGCTTTATACACTTGCTCAAAGCTTGTTTTCTTTGGCTTTAAAAGCCTTGCATGTTGCCTTGGTGCAAGGTTTTGCCCACCTTTTGGTGCATAAGCTATACTATCTGCTTGGTAGTGCCAATAACGAATATCTATTAGGTCAACAATAAACGTATAAGCAGGGTTTTGCAGTATAGAATCTTGTACATCTTTGGTGCAACTCAAGCCAATAATTTGGTGCTTCCCAGTTTCTTTTTCCCAATCTTTTACCACATCTAACCAAAACTTTACAAAGTGCAATGGTCCTGTAAATTCTTCGCCAATTAATTGTATCACGCCACTATTGTCTTTAAAATTATTCAAGCATTGACGGATGTATTTTTTATGAATCTCTCTTCTTACAGGGTTAGAAATATCGTAAAACTGTTCGGCCATAAATACCCGTTTGTCACCAGCATAAGGCACCGGTTCGGGAAAGCCAGTGTTGTTGATATTATTAGCGGTGCGCCAAGGAAAGTCGGCATAATGCGCCCCTGCCTCTATAATGTTGTGTTGAAAATAGTTCTGATGCACCAATAGCAAGCCTTTTACATCTGCTAAATCGGCAAATTGTTTAAGTCTTTGCCAATACCAAGTATTGTATTTAGTAAGGTCGTATTTGCTTAAGCCATCCCAGGCTACATCTTTACCTGTTCTAGCAAATGGCAATTCGTAAAATGGTGCCCAAACTTCACCATCCATTCTTCTAATGCGTTCATGGTCGTCACGTCTTCTTTCGTACCACAATGCATAGTGGTGTTCTATACCAATAATATTGCGCTGTAGCATGGTTTCAGTTAGTTCTTCTAAGTCATCTGTTAAACCATTGCCTGTTCTACCAGGTACAAATCTTGTGATGGCTAATTGTGCTTTTGCTAGGTCGCTTCCTTGTACACCACCAGACCACCAAGGCACTTCTTGTCTTTTACCAAACAGCATCTCATTACCACGAACAAGCACGCCATTTTTAACAAGCATAGGTGCTGCGTTTGTAGTTACTAAATCTTTTTGTACAGCAATTTCTGTAATGGCTTTTATGTTTTTTGTTGCGGTAGCAATGTTATTGCGTTCACTAGCCAAAGCAATCCATTCGTTCAATTGCATTTTAGGCTTGATAGATTGTTTTGTTAATTGCAGAGCCACTTCTACGCTAGGGCTGCTGCTTGCTTCTGTGGGTATAGAAAGTATTTGCGCTTGTGCATCTACATTTTTATTGAGCCTTTCTTTTAGTTGTGTGTAAAAAAAACTTCTTGGTGTTAAGGCATCATTTGAAGCCGTCCAATAACCATCACCAGCAAATTGCGCCCAACTACCAAAACTCCAGTTTTGTGCGGTTGGTGGTTTGTAACAATCTATTCTTGATGCGCTGCAATTCCACAATAAACTATTGGCAGCAGCCCAGCCAGCCCCTTGCCCATCTTGCCCACGATTACCCAAACGAATGGCATTACCATCTACAAAAGCCACATCAAATAAAATACCGCTTGCCCAGCTATCAATACCACCGCTAAAATTGTATGGTAAATGTGATGCGCATTGTACAAAAGCATTAGGCCCGGCTGCACAGTAACCTGTGGCAAAATCGTGGTAGCCTTCTTCTGCGTAGCAACGCTGAAAAAGCGTTTGCTGACCAGTTGTAAAAAAGGTATATCGGCGTTGGCCACCAATTTCTGAAATTGGTTGCAATGATTGGCAATCTTCAACAGTAATGCGCTTTGCGGTTTCTAATACATTTACGGCGCTTCCAGCAAAATGCTTAAAGTTTACCTGACGCACCCAAGCATCTTGCACATTTTCTAAAGTAATGGCCATCCATCTATGTGCTTCATCTTTTGGGTTGGTTTTATCGTAAGTAGAAACAAGTTCTAGGTTTTCAATACCAATGTTTTGTATTCTGCCATCCCATTGGTATTTGCTTGTAAAACCACCGCCATACTTTGCATCTAAAGCTGTTGTTAATGGCGCATCTATGGTTATTTCATTACCATTAATTGCAGTAATCGTTCTATCAAAACAGATGTCTAATTCACCAACTTTCCACCCAATAGAACTTAAACCGCCACCAAAAGATTCTGTACCTAAATCGCTAATCCATTCTTTGGTAGAAGGTCTGCGAATGATGATATTATCGCCTACTTTTAAGTTGCTTGCATTTGTAACAGAAAGTTTATTTGCATTAACTGGTACGTATTTTTCAGTAACAGCCAATTCTTCTTGTAGCTGTTTATCATTTTTGCCAAATACTCGAATTAAAGTTGCTCTATCGGTACTTGCACCAATAATTTGTGTGCCATTTTCACCAATACCGCTGCCACGCAATACAATACCAGAAGCTGTAATTTTTAATTGCCCAAATACTTCAAACTTGCCTTTTGCTAAAAGTACGGTGCCCCGAAAACCATCTTTATCAAGCGGTAATTTGGCTACATAATTAATGGCCAATTGTATGGCCAAAGTAGCATCGCCTTTTATTGTAGGCACTGTTACTTTAATAGCTATGTTTGGTATTGGCTGCTCTGAAGTTTTGAAACCACAGTATGAGAAATCTGGTATTCTATTGCCTAAAGAATCTGGTGTGTACACCAACTTGTTATTGATAACAGCCACTGGCGGCAAAGGCTTTACAGGCTTGGCTTTTTGGGCAAATGCACTTGTAAACATTACCAAAAATACCAACGGTAAAATGGCAGTGTTGAATATGATAGAACAACGAGTAATGTTCATGCTACAACGTAATGATGAAGTGTGCAGTGCAAATTAGTGAAGTAATGGTACAGCTTCGCTATCTCAGTCACAAGTTTATACAGTTAATGACCATAAAAGAGACAACCGTACAAGTAAGTGCTTCGTAAACTCTGCATAAACTAGCCACGAAGTTTCATTGAAAAACAAAACCTAGTAACACAAAAAATCTTTAAAATAAAAATGGCTTTTGCAAGTGCTTTGATACAGTTACAAAAGCCATTTTTAAAAGCATTAAAAGCGACTTATTTATTTGTTAATGGCAGTTGGTATAACCGTTTTAAGTTCAACCACACTGTTTAAATATTCTTCTATGTTGCTGTAACCGCTTTTGGCAATTTTTGCTGCATCGCTAGCATCTATAGGGTTTAAGCCATGTGCTAGTTCGTAAGTGTCTGGTAAACCATCGTTATCGGCATCTTTGTAAGGTGTGCCTTTGTACACTGGATAACCACCTACTTGAATAGGATCGGTAATGATGCCTATTTTGTAAGAATCTATTGGTAAACGACGGTGTTTAAATTGCGTTGTAGGCAGTGGTACATTGGGGTTTAATTCAATTTTACCAGTAGCAACTTGCTTAACCACACGTACATCTACGGCATCACGTTTAGGTAAAGTGGCACCTGCATTTGCCAATACATAATCTTTAGCATTAAGTGCTGAAATAATTGTAAAAGCAGGCATTGGTAAAGGTTGATTCCATTTGATGGCATCTTTATATTCGCCTGCATTTTCTAGTTCTTCTACTTGTACACCACCATCCCAATTGTCTTTGGTTACACGCTCGTTACCTTCTACAATATTACCATTTACATAAGCCCTGCCATATACTTTATAAGGCAGTTTACTTCTACCGCTTTCTGGCTTTAAGATGCGGTGCGAAATTGGCTTATCCTGACTTGGTGTTGCTGGCCCTGGCTTGTAATAGTTGTTGATGATGTTGTACATAGCAGTATAATCTCCACCATCGGTAGAACGGTGTACCCAGTTGAACACAACATTATTAGCAAAGTTAAAAATGCCGTTCCAGCCTATTGAAGGATTACGCCCTGCATTATTAGCCCAAAGGTTACGCACAAAAGCACAGTTTTCGCCGCCAAGTGTTGAGCCAAATGCGTGGTTCCAAGTATCTAAACTTTCGGCAAAAATTGAGTTTTGAATAGTGATATTTACCGTGCCCAATTTAAGTTCACCATTTTTCATAGGTGTACTATCGTTGTACATGTGCCTATACATACTCATGTTTTCATCTAAGCCCCAGCTAGCAGAAACGTGGTCAATCATAATATTACCAACAGGGTTACCGCCAATGGCATCATCTCTTCTACCAACATTGGTTTCGCCTCTTCTAAAGCGCATGAAACGAATGATGACATCGTGTGTGTTAATCCATACAGATTCGCCTGCTATACATACACCATCGCCTGGCGCTGTTTGCCCTTGAATAGTAATGTATGGCGCACGAATTATTAAAGGTGTTTTAATGCGAATAATTCCAGACACATTGAATACTACAATTCTTGCACCGCCTTGCTCACAAGCCCAACGGAAGGAGCCTACACCATCATCGTTAAGATTAGTAACCACAATTACTTTACCACCACGACCACCAAAGCTAAACTTACCACCGCCTTCTGCACCCGGAAAAGCAGGTATAGATGCTTGTGGTAAATCATAAGGGCGTGCAGCCCAAGGAATATAAGGCTTGCCATGTTTGGCTTCTTCTTTTATAATAGGATAAGCAATAGCCCAAGCTGAATCGGAATGTTGTGTGGCGGCTTTCATAAGCGAATCGCTCCACTTTTGTACATCTGGTGGTATTGTTGGATACTGCGCATAAGCAGTAGATAAAAAACCCAGCCATAAAAAAAACAACTTAAAAATGTTTCTTGTTTTCATTTGAATCTTCTAGTTAAATAAAATAAGCTGTTGTTTTTATGGCAAGGTTTGTAGGTAGTTATTTTTGAACTTTTACGTCTACCTCAATTTGTGATTCCTTATTTGGTGAGTTACCTTTAACATAACGAATTAAGATAGCACCAAACTTTCCAGCAGCAGTTCTAAAGCCAATAACATTATTTACAGCAGAAGTAACAGTTCCAGCATTTGCACTTAGAAAAGTAACTTTAGAAGAAGTACCAGATGTCATATTGCCACCAATCAATCTTTGTATGGCACCAGCTGAAGTTAAGCCAGTTACAAAATTTACAGAATTGGGCATTTTTTTTAATAAAGTTGCATTTTTTGTCCAACCAGAAATATCATAAAAGCTTACTGGTACTAACCTAGATGGCGCAGTATTTAATGCATAAATGCAGTTTGTAGAGTCATCTGTTGTTGCAGTAGAAGCTCGCCCTGTTGTATCAAAGAAGTAGCCAAAATCAATAGACGATGATACAGCAGCACCATCGGAATAACTATAGATTTTTCCATCTTTTGTAGAATAATAGCACTTGTTTGTTTTTGCAACTGTATCAGGAACTTGGAGTATTCTATAGGACCAAAAATCAAAATCTGGTTTTACCGTTACGTTAAACTCTTTTCCGCCATCACCCATAAAAACAGCCTTTTCATCTCTTGCAAGAACTCTATATCTGTAGCTACCAGCAGCACTATCTACCATATACTTCTTGAATCCTGTAAAAGTTTTTCTATCAGCTGTATTACTTAACCTAAATGTATCGATTCTAACACCATTTTTTTGTATTTCCACATAAGACATATCGTAAAGAGATGTGATTGTGAAATTCAGATATATACTATCCTTTGGATTTAGTTCAACATCACCTATTAAGTCCTTTGCAAACTCTTTTTTATATTCTACCGAAACATAAAACTTATCTACAGGATCTACTTTTTTTTCACATGCTGTAAAAAGCATAGAAAGCACAAAAATGCCAATTATATATTTTTTCATTCTTATTTTTTTATGGTTAAAACTATTGTAATGGATTAAATGTTCCGTTAATCCAGCCTTGTGTTTGCTCTATTATGTAAGAGTTTTGACTGAAAAAATTTGGTAAAGCATAGAAATAGTATTTTGAGGGTACACTTACAACATTTGACCCTTCTATAGTTGCAATTGTCGCTGGTAATGTGAATACAGAACTATATGTAGCTAAATTATTAATATTTATTGTGTCTCTCGCTTTAATACCATTTACAATTCCATCCAAATAAATTCTACCAACAACAGGTCCGCTATTAGGTATTGCACCAGCAACAAAAGGCAATTTAGGTGCTACTTTATATGATTGTCTAGCAGTAAGAAGAGAGTAATTTCTAGTTCTTCTTAAATCATAATATCGCTTTCCTTCAAGAGCAAACTCAATTTGATTCTCGTTGAGCAAGAGAGTACGCATTGAAGGGATATCGGTAGCTAAATTTAAACCATAATCAAACGAACCTTGAACAATGCCAGCCCTAATTCTAATTCTACGCACCATATCTTTCGCTTCAGACAATCTACCAGTTTCGTTTGCACATTCAGCTAAATTCATCATCACTTCTGCAAAACGCATTTCCAGCCAATCTACACCACTACCACCACCTGTTCCTGATGCATATATTGCTTGAGAAGCTGAAAGAGAATTATTACAGAAACGTCTGCAATAAAAACCAGTAACAATAGTGCTAGAAGCATCATCTAAAAGTCCATTGTACTGCCATTGACGGCGACCAGGCGTACCTAACGGCCATGTAACGCCATTATATGCTATTGAGGCATCAAACCTTGGATCTCTATTTTGCCAAAATTGAATATTACTATAACCAGATGATGAGTGAGTAATAGGTAATCCATTACTCATAGTATAAGCTTGAACCAAGTTCCAAGTTGGTTGATATGAACCACCCGAACCCAATGAAGCTGGTCTTGCTAATGCTTCTACGTTATTACCCCAATCTCTTGTTTGAGTATATTTTCTTACGATGACAGCTTCTCTGTGATCTTCTGTTTGAAATACATTGGCATAGTTGGGTATTAATATATAGCCATCAACTACACATTGGTCATAGGCTGCTTTACAAGCTTGATAAGCATTATCCCAACGTGTAACAATATTGGTTGGATTGAACTGTGGACTAGCCCAATACATTAGTACTTTGCCTTTTACAGCCATAGCTGCACCTCTAGTAATACGCCCAATATCATTACCTGTCCAAAGTGAAGGTAAATTGGCACTTGCCGAATCTAAGTCTTTAGTTATTGCTGCAATACATTCACTAGTTTTTGCTCTTGGAACTGCTGGAATACCTTCTTCAGTCAAATTTTGAACATTCAATACTAATGGTATGCCGCCATATAGAGTTACCATTCTAAAGTACACGTATGCACGTAGAAAATAGAATTGGCCTCTTAGAATTTTCTTTTTATCCTCAGATATAGTCGAACTTGAATCAAGACCTTCTAGCGCAAGATTACACCTTCTTATGTCAAAATATCGATTTGCATTGATAGAGTTACCTGTACCCAAATCAGTTACAGAGTTTTCTACTAACGTACCATATAGAAAGGCCGTATTAGCGTTATTCATCTCATCTGAAGTATTGTGAATACCGCCTAAAGTTGGCCACTGTGGAATGACTAATCCATAAGTTCTACTAAGGAAAAGACCAACGGCTCCTTCATCATTCCAAATTTTTGAGTCGATACCTTGAGGATCTTCAATATCAAAAAACTCGTCATTCTTTTTGCAGGATGCCAACACTGTAATAAGCAGCAAAGCAACCATGATAATTTTTGAACCTGTATATTTTAAATATTTCATTTTAGTTCGTTTAAATTATTAGTAAAACCTATTTTACAATCCAGCATTTATACCAATAGAGATGGTTCTTAAAATTGGGTAACTGGCGAAATTTGAGGTGTAAGGGTCTTTATATTTTAAAGGATTAACAAAGCTAAACAAGTTAGTACCTGTAATCATTATCCTTAATTCTGGAATTCTCAACTTAGCAGATAAACTTTTTGGCATTTGGTAAGATAGTACAGCATTGTTAATACGGCTTTGTGTACCATTTACGACCCAGAAAGTCGAGTTTTCTCTAGCTAAAGGTGCATCAGCTCTAGGGTATTTTCCGTTTGGATTGTCAGGAGACCAATGGTCTGCCCAAAATGCTGGAGCATTTTGAGTTGTTGTAGGTGCCTTTCTCGCTTCACTATCATAAATACGTTTACCGCCAATTGATAAGTTAAAATTTGTTTGAAGCTTAAATTGTTTATAGGTTACACCTAATGTAATACCAAAACCTATAATTGTATTTGTTCTCTCAAACATGGTTGTTACATCTAAGTCATTAATTTGACCATCACCATTTATATCTTCAAAGTCCATAAATCCTACCTGTGGTTTAGCACCACCAATTAAATAGTTAGGATTTTTAGTTAAAATAGCATCAACATCTGCCTGAGTACGTAAGATACCCTTGGATATATAGCCAGTATTTGTGCCATTATAAGTACGTGGATCACGCCCGTTAGGTATACCAAGTTGGTCAGGACCATAAGTACCTAGCCAAGATGTATTGTAGTAGGACTGCAAAACTTGAGCATTGCTCCAACCAAAGTTTGCGTCAATATTAAAGCCCCAATCTTTTGCAATTTTATCTCGGTAGCCGATAGAAAATTCCGTACCCCAACTAAGTTGCTCGCCGTAGTTAACAACAGGCGAAGGAATCCCGGATGTTGGAGGGAACACGCTTGCAGGAAAAGCGTCGTAACCATCATAAGTATAACGTTGATAGAACTCTGCAGTTAAGTTAATTTTATTCTTTAGTATGGTTGCGTCAATACCTACGTTAAAGGTTCTTGATTTTTCCCAAGTAATTGCAGGATTTGGATACGCATTAGGATCTAACCCACTTGCAACTGACCCACCAAATACAGCACCTGTAGTTTGCGTAAATCTTGATTGCCACAAACGGCTACCTATTCTATCTTCGCCAACAAGACCATAATTTGCTCTCAGTTTTAGAGAGTTGATGAATCGTATGTCTTTAAAGAAATTTTCATCGCTAATCTTCCAGCCAAAACCAAAAGTTGGGAAGAAACCCCATCTATTATCTGGCGTAAAATTTACAGAGGCATCTGCCCTTCCTATAAACTCGAAGAAATACTTATTTTTAAAAGAATAGTTTAAACGTCCAAGATATGAACGTTTAGCAGTAATAAAATACTGTGGATTTCTTGCGACCTCCTGAATACTACCTAATAATGATGGATCTTGATTAAACGCCCAAAACTGATCTACACCAGCAACTACCTGACCAGTTCTAGACAACAATATATTTTTACCTTCCGATTCGCCTTGATCAAAACCAACCATTACATCTAAATCATGTTCACGAAACTTCTTTGCATAAGAAACAGTAGTAAAAAATTGGTAGTTGTTTGAAGTTGTTGTTCCCTCTTCTATTTGATCTGTTTGACTAGTTTGTCTTCTTGTGGGAGTTGCAGCAGGAATGTTGGATAAAAGCAAACCATTCTGACCTCTTGGCTGAAACAGATAAACTAAATAAGTTGGATAGTAACCTTTTGCATTAGCAGTTCTTGTATTATTACCGTATTGAGCTCTAATTGATAATCCTTTAATAAGGTTAGGCTTCCATTCGATAGATGCATTTACTGATAAACCTTGAGAAATATTGTCTCTATAAGTTCCAGAATTTTGTGATCCCAACATGCTCCACGGATTACTGGTATTATTGTTTGGGGCTGCGTTACCACCAAATCCAACTGGTTTTCCATCAATCTCAACTGGAATCCATTTAGGTGTTAAGTACAATGCTCGCAATGTGGCATCATCTGTTTCAGTACTAGAATTTTTCCAGTTATTTGAACGTTCTCTATTGTAGTCAGAAGCAAAAGTTACATTAGCGGTTATACCATCTGCTACTATCGCATTCATGCCAGTACGAAAGCTATATTTATTAGCTCTTGTGATACCAAAATTCCCTTGCTCGTTGTAATAACTACCACCTGCAAACAAGGTAAGTTTTTCAGTACCACCAGAGAAGTTTAATGTATGTCTAGAAACTTTACCAGCTTTCCAAAAATAATCAAACCAAGAATCATCACTAATACCTTTCAATGAGTCGAGATCGCTTTGTGAAAAACGAAGATTATCAGCAGCACCAGTAGCTTCGAATCCATCATTTAAAAACTTAGCATGCTCATAAGCACTCAAGGTTTTACCTTTTACTGCCTCGGTAGAAGTTCCGAAATAACCAGAATAAGAAAGCTTAGGCTTCCCAATTTTTCCTTTTTTGGTTGTGATTAATACAACGCCTTTAGCACCAGCAGCACCATAGATGGCAGCAGAAGCGTCTTTTAAAAAGGTTATATCTTCAATTTGGCTTGCATCAATATTTTCCATCCAATCTGCATTTGGAGCTTGAGACCATTGTGCTGGATTAGAAATAATTCCGTCAATAACTATCAAAGGTGTTGTTGTAACACCTTGTAATGTGGATGCGCCTGCAAATGTTATGGAGTTACGAATATTAATATTGGTAGTAGAACCAGGCTTTCCAGAGCTGTAACTCACGCCAACACCTGCTACACGATTGATTAAAGCTGATTGTAAATTTGCTACTGGCAAGTCTTCAATTTCAGCAGCTTTAATTGTAGACACAGCACCTTGAATATTTACACGCTTTTTAGTACCATATCCCACCACAATAACATCATCCAACAGGCCGCTTACTTCTTCTAGTGCAATGGCTAAACTTGTATTGGAACCAACTTTGGTTTCATAAATGCCATAACCAACATAAGATACCGAAATCACTGATTGTGAAGAAGGAACTTTAATTGAAAAAGCACCTTTATCATCTGTTACGGCTGTTTGTGTACCGTTCTTTACACGAATGCTTACACCAAAAAGTGGCTTGCTCGTTTTTTTGTCTGTTACTACGCCTTTAACTATTTTGTCTTGGGCTAGTAGCGACAAAGTGCTTCCTATCATTACAAGACAGAACAGCAGCAGTTTTGTGAGTCGTTTTAAATTCATATCGCTTGTTTTTAATTGTAAACGTGTTTAGTTATGGTTGTTTTAATTTGCTAGTTTGGCGGCTTTTATGCGTTCTTCCCATTCTTGGCTGGCTTTCTTCATATCAATACCAGAGGCAGATAAGTAGTTGTTAATTCGGCCTTTGTATTTGCCAAACCAAGCATGCTTTTTGTTAGACGATTCTGCATCTACTGCATATTCTCTTGCTTCGGTTAAATACGCAACAATTTGTGCTTTTTGTGCTTCTGTAATGTTAGGTAACATTTCTTGGTATGCCTTTACTGTAATGGGCAAAATGTTGTAGGTCATGCCATCTTTTACTGCTATCATTTGTTCTGCCGTTAAATAGTAAGCAAGTTGTGAAAAATAATTTTTGTGCAACTCGCTTAATTGTAACATTCTATCCGCTTCAATTTTAGCGGTATTTGTGGCCAATGTGTCCTTATCTGTTATAGTTGCTTTCAAACTTTTAATTTGAGCATTTGCACTATCGTGAATGGTGCTTAAATGTTTGTATTGAGCAATAATAATGGCTTGTACTTTATAGAATTTTGTAGAGTCAATAATGCTAAGAAGTTGTACTATTTTATTGGCTCTTTCGGTAATAGTTTTTGTGTATGAAGATGCTTTAGAAGCGTCAATATTTTGGGCTATGCAGATGTTAATTGCAAGTAAGAACACAATAAAAAAGCTGGCAATTATTTTCATATAGCGCAATTAAATTTGGGCAACTTGTAATTGTTGTTAGTAACTTTTTTGTTTAACTAGGCATTTTGCTAGCACCGTACCAATGGTACAATTTACTGGCAAGTGGCTTTGCATTATTTCTAAAATTGTTTGTTATGATAATCTACCAACAGTGAGATGTATTATTTAACGTGGTAAAAGTAGATTTAGTAGTGGCTTAAAACAATGTAAAGTTTGACTATAATAATGGAACATCTTACTATTTTGAAAAAAAATAAGTGTCGTTATAACTATTCTACTTTTATCTGTAGTAAACTAGTTGGCAAAACGGTGCTTTGTGCTTTTAAAATAAGTGTGTCTTTGCTATTTCGCTCCTTCTTAATCATCACTAAACACTTACCGTTGTAAGCTTTGCAATCACTAGCTTTAAATGAAGATAGATTAGCAGGATCACCATTATCAACACCTACAATAATACCTTGCCCTTGTAGTGAAAATTGAATAGCATTATCAGCATTTGGTACGATGTTGCCATTTTTATCTACAATGGTTACTGTAACAAAAGAAATGTGATTGTTGGCTTGATGGCTTATATTTTTATCGCAACGTAATTGTATAGCATAAGGCGTGTCTGCGGTTTTAATTTCTTTTGCTAAAACAATTTTTCTATTTTTTCTTGATATGGCTTTTAGTGTACCAGGCTTGTATTCAACTCGCCACATTACATGCAAGTCATCGTTTTCTTTTCGCTTAACGCCTAAAGATTTGCCATTTAAAAACAATTCTACTTCATCTGCATTATTGTAGTATGCCCAAACGTCTACAGTTTGTCCAATTTTCCAGTTCCAATGCGGAAATAAATGGAGCATTGGTTTATCTGTCCATTCGCTTTGGTACATGTAATAGGCATCTTTTGGAAAGCCTGCTAAATCTACAATACCAAAATAAGAACTGCGTGCAGGATAAGGATATGGTGTAGGCTCGCCTAAATAGTCGAAGCCCGTCCAAACAAATAAGCCTGAAAGAAAGTCGTATTTCTTAATAATTTTCCAAGTGGTTTCGTGTGAACTACCCCAATACGCAGCAACATTATCGTAGGCCGAAACTGTAAAATCTGCATTGCCACCTTCTACATATTTCATGGGAGATTTTTGTGGCCAAAAGCGCATCGAATCTGATGGCATATCATAATGCCCTCTACTTGCCAAAGCACTCATGGTTTCGGTACCAATAAATTTTTTTCCTGGAAAATGCTTTTGAAAATCTGCATACACTTCATGGTGATAATTTAAGCCTACTAAATCTAAGGCATCAGCTTTGTACATAAAGTTCTTCTCTGGATTCCATTCGCTTAAAGCGGCAGTAACAGGCCTTGTTGTGTCTAGCACTTTTACAATGCTTACTAGTTCTTTGGTAATGGCAATACCAGTGCTATCAAATTGTTCTCTTATTTCATTCCCAATGCTCCAAACAAACACGCTTGGATGATTTCTATCTCTCTTAATTTGATCTTCTAAATCTTGTTTGTGCCATTCTGCAAAGTCAGAATAATAATCGTACTTGTTTTTCTTTTTCTTCCACATGTCAAAAGCTTCATCCATTACTAAAAAGCCCATGCGATCGCAAGCATCTAAAAGTTCTGGTGCAGGTGCGTTGTGTGCTGTGCGTATAGCATTGCAGCCCATTTCCTTTAAAATGCGTAATTGTCTCTCAATGGCCGAAACATTAATAGCTGCACCTAAAGCACCTAAGTCGTGGTGCATACAAACACCTTTAATTTTCATGTATTTGCCATTCAGCGAAAAGCCTTTGTTTACATCAAAATTAAAATAGCGAATGCCAAACTTGGTGCTGTATTGGTCTACCGCAATATTGTTTTGGTAAATGGTAGTAACTAATTTGTACAAATACGGCTTATCAACCGACCAAAGTTTTGGGTTATTAATTGCGAAGCATTGTTTTACATTTTCTTCAAAAGGTGCGGCAATAGCATTAGAATTAAAAACAACAACGGGCTTGCCATTTTGGTTGTAAACTACCGATTGTATTTTTGAATAAAACGGCCTTGTTACGAAGTTGCGTATCTCTAAATTTAAAACAACATCAGCCTTAAACTTAGTAACGTTTGGTGTACAAATAAAAACACCATTGTAGCTAATATAACTTGTGTTTGTTGTTACCAATCGCACATTTCTATAAATGCCTGAACCCGTGTACCAGCGTGAATTTGGTTGCTGCGAATTATCTACCTTAACTGCAATAATATTGGGTTGCTGATTGTAATTGAGGTGTTGGGTTAAATCATACTGAAATGAACTATAGCCACTTGGTCGCTTGCCTAGGTAATGGCCATTAATCCAAACTTCACTGTTTCTGTAAATGCCATCAAACTCAATAGTAATGCGCTTGTTTTTAGATGTTGTAGGTACGGTAAATGTTTTTCTATACCAACCAATACCGCCAGGTAATGCACCACCTTGGTTGGTTGCAGGTGCTGTTTTACTAAATGGCAATTCAATGCTCCAATCGTGTGGTAAGCTAAGTTGATGCCATTTGGTATCGTTATGGCTTGGTTGAAATGCCAACGAATCGTTACCCAACAAGAAACGCCAACCGCTATTAAAGTTAACAATGCTTCGTTGTGCGGTGGCTTGTAGGGCAATGATGATAGTTATAAAAAGAAGCGTTTTTTGCATGATGTTTTAGTTTTTTAATCAACACTTTGGTAAAGCTGCATACCGCACAAAACCTACATACCGATAGCTATTGGTAGTGCAATACGTTGTAAACTTAGTACGGCTACACAGATGCTCAATAGTAGTACTACTGCGGGTTTCAACAATTATTTACTGCAAAAAATGCAAAGCACTTTTTCCTAAATATTTAGAGGTAGCCACTGCAATACCACGTTGGTTTTTATTGTTAACTGCGTTGTAAAAATGATACACAACATCTTTCCATTTTACCACAAATGATTTATGCGCATACTTAGCATCGTAAGGTGCCGACGAATGAATTAAGTCCTCGCCTTTCCAGTCTGTCCAGTTTACCAAATCGTAAGAGCAAGCAAAACGATTGAAGGCATCTTTGCGGCCTTCCCAAAAAGCACCAAAATAAAACATCACCCAAATATTGCCAATTTTTTGAAGCATTGGGTCGCCTGTAATACCAATTTTATGGTGCATAATTGGTTCTGTTTTAAAACGCTGCCAATGCAGCATATTGTTACTTACAGCCATGCCAATACGCTCGAACCAGCGTGTTTTTTTATCTCTGTTATTCGATGTATCGCCATTGGCATTGTAGTACATTACAAATGGATAGCCCGTTGTTTTTTGCTTATCCCAAATCACGGTGTTTTTGTAATGCTTTTTGTTTTCCCACCAACGCACATCCGTATCTGTTGAAGCAAGCACAGGCTTTGCTAATGTTTGCCAAGTGTGCGGTACCGTAATATTGTTATTGGTAAATGCAATGCCTAACGATAATTGCCCTGCCTCGTAACCTTTGGCATTACCACCAAAATAGCTCATCCAATAATTGCCTTTATAAGTTTGCAACGCATAGCTACCGCCCCATTGGTAATCTTGTAATGCAATGTAGCCTGCTTTTTGGTGCGCATCCCATACGGTGGTATCGTTGTTAAAAGTGAGCGTTTTACCTAGGCTTTTCCAAGTGAGTAAATCTTTACTTTGGGCTAAATAAGTTTCGTAACCGCAACCGTTAAATACTATGTAAGTCATGTACCAAAACTTACCTTTTCTAAAAACAGATGGGCAATCTATTTTTAATGAATCGTTTTGTGGCACTAATACCAAGCCATATTTAAAAGGCGTTTTAATTGCTTCATAAATAGCAGTCATCACGCTGTCTGACACAGTTTGTGCTGCTGCTTTGGTAACTACCAAAAAGATGGCTAAAATGTAAACAATGTACTTCATGCTATTGTATGTCTAACGCCGAAATGCTTAACCCTACTGCATTGTAGGCTTTGATGATGATAAAATAATTGCCTGCATTAATCATGCTGCCTGTATTGGTGGTTACATAATTCCATTTGCCAGCTTTGCTTGGCGTGAAATGTAACAGCTCTTTTTTAATGCTTGTGCCATCTGCTGCCACCAACTCAATGGTAGCCGTTAATTGGGTATTTGTTTCATTGGCATAGCGTAATGTAAGCGAATACACATCTGCTGCGCCAATGCTAACAGGCCATTTTATTGATGCTGAATTGCTGTTTAAAGTGATGGATTCTTTTGTGTTTATAGTGGTTTTAACAGCATCTAGTGTAGTGCTAGCTTGCAATGGCCTATAAGCAATAACGGGCTTTAAATCATAAGCAGGTTACAGGTTGTTTGCAGGCGAAACAAACACCATTACATCTAATTTATTTGAGCCAATGTTTAATGCAATGCTATCGCCACACTTAAACCGTTTTTTATACACCAAGTATTTGTATGCCTTTGCAGCATTGGTTTCTACAAAAGTCTTAGTATCGTCAAAACCGTTTAACCATAAGGGTTTAGTTACATTCGCATCAATAGCCACAAACACATCTGCATCGTTGCTTAAAGAAAATGAGATTGGTTGGCGAGTGCCTTTTTCAAATGCTAAATAATCTGTACCAAAAATATTAGACGGCAAAATAACAAAGGTGCTGCTGTTGTTTACAAATGGCTGTTCACCAATATCGCACCAGGTACGTAAATCAAATGCTTGCTTAGTATTTACCCTTGTAATAATTGGCTGAACCGAAGGCGCAGCTTTTATATGCTTGTTAAGCGAAGCAATTGCTATGGCTGAAATTACGGCTTCGCCAGCCGCAACATTAGGAAACGAAATTTCTAATGTACCGCCACTAATTTTTGCTTTCACTATTTTTTTTAAGGCAGCGTTTGTAGCTACTTCAGACCAAATGTCTACATCCTTCAACACCGTTTTATTATTGATGGCTACATCAAATAAACGCATGCCTTTGCAATTGCTTGTACTGCCAATTGCAAGCCAAGGTTCTACAAAATAGAGTTCTACTAAGTATTCGCCATCGGGTACTGGAAAAGTATATTTTAGTTTATCTCTACCATACCTAAAGCTTTGAAATAGTGCGCCATCAGAGGTGTAAGTAATTGGTGCAAATGTTCTACGTTGGCTTGCAAAAAATGTAGGCATTTCTGCAAAATCATTTGTCCATGAAGAAGAAAACCAATTGTGAGTAGTAAGCTGTGAGTGTTGAGAAATGATGGCTCTATCTGCAAGCCAAGCATTGCCATTCACGTCTTTATAATTGCTTCCACCACAGTTTACACGGTAGACATAATGGTAATTTTTTTGAGGCTTGGTGATGTTGTTTGTTGTTGAATACAAATCAGTAAAATGAGGTGCTTTGGGTAAATTATGTAGTACTATCAAGTCTTTGGTTACGGCCTTACCATTTACATAACCAACCGCATACAATACGTTGTAATTAATGGTTACAGCATCCCACTGAAAATGTGTACCAATGCCTTTGTGCTGTTGTTTCCCCAATGATAGATGATTGGCATCATTGAACAGTTCTACTTCGTCGCAATTCGAATACACAATTATGTCATCTTTTTTTCCAGTAGTCGTCCATCTATTAGGCCAAGTATGCGATACTATGTACACCACGGGGTCAGCGAACTTAGAGGCATAATTACTCTTAAACATGTAGTAGGCATCTGTTGGTTCTTCCCAAGGTGTTAGTAGCCCTTTATAGTTTACAGGTCCAATCCTATCAATCTCACGTAAGCCTTCGCCACCTTGCATTCTGCCAGGGTTATCATGTGAAGTTAATAACCAAAAAAAATGCCCCACAGCACTATCTTTCACTTGTTCTGCCAAGTGTATTTTGGTTTCTATTAGCTGCGTCATTCTATCTTCACTCAATGCGCCATTTTGTATAAAGCCACCATTTGTGTGTAGGTCTAAAGTGCGCCAAGCACCATATTCACCAATAAGCACTTGCTTTTTTACATCTTCGTTATAGGTATTAGGATTGCCGCCATAAGTGCCCGTCCAATTTTGAGGAACATCCCAATCTGTACCTTCACCACCATTGCAAGTTGTAACCAAACGTTGCCATGAAGCAGTTGGGTCTAATGAGCAAATAAGTTCTGTACATTCTTTAGCAAAATCTGCTGGCAATTTGCTTTCGTTTTGCAAGCCCCATAAAATAACCGATGGGCTGTTACGCCTTTCAACAACCCACTCTTTTAGTAAGGTTTTAAAGTGCTCTCTAAATGCTTTTGTATCGTACCAAACATGCGCCGATAGCTGTGTCCACCATAGTATGCCTAAACTATCCCAAGCGTTTTGATATTGTAAATTATGTGGCTGATGCGCATCACGAAAAGCATTGAAGCCAAGTTGTTTTACCATTTTTACACGTGACGCAATTTGTTGGCTACTAAACGCATGACTTTGACCAAGCAAATGCTCGTATTCTGCAATGCCATTGATGAACACAGGCTTACCATTTAAAAAGAAACGATTAGAATTTCCTCTATCCCATTTGATAGAACGAATGCCATAAGGTGTAATGGTTTCATCAATTGTTTTGTTGTTTTCAATAACCGTTGTTACTACTTTGTAGAGATATGGATTAGCAATATCCCAAAGGTGTACATTGCTAATATTGCTTAGTGCTTGCGATAAAGTTACCGTTTGGCTAGCCGCAACATTATAAGCTGTAGTAGTGCTTGCTACAATCTTTTTTTCAGCATTTAAAAGCTTGGTAAGTATTATTACTTGCTTGGTATTTGTAGTATAGTTTTTAAATGTGGTAGCAATATTTAGTGTAGCAGATTTTTCACTTACTTTATCATCGTTCCAAACATGTACACCAAATGGCTCAATTCGTAGTTCATTAGTGATGATTAAATGTACAGGTCTAAAAATACCCATTGGCTGCGAGCCTTCGCTGAAGCCACGTTCATCGCTACAGCCGCCACAAACCCAAGGCAAATTTTTGATGTTAGCAGGATGATCTGCACGTACAGCTAACTGATTTTGTTTCTTGAAAACTAGATAATCTGTTACATCTATGGTAAAGGATGTTCTGCCGCCAGCATGATAACCAACCTGCTTGCCATTAAGCCAAACGGTGGCATAAGAACCTACGCCTTCAAAAAATAAAAAGTAACGTTTACCCATTTGTTTAGTAGCTGTGAATGATTTTTTATACCAAGCATAGCCATGTTTGTTGCCATGCAATAAACGCCTATAGCCATTGTAAGCATCCCAATTATGAGGCACATTTACTGTTTGCCAATTTTTAATTTTGTAGTTTACTGCTTCAAAACCAGTATAAGCATTTTGGTTAGAATCGCTTGCAATTGCTTGCCAATTGCTGTTGAGTAAAATAGCTGTACGCTGCGCTTTCAGTGGGTTTAACCACAACGACATTACGACACAAGTAATGATTTGAAATTTGAAAATTGAAAATTGAAATCTTCTAGCTAGGCTTAACGATGAACAATGAACAAAACGTACAAGTGTGCGCATAAGGCGGAACAAAGGCTCAATAGATGTTCTATTGCTGACTACATAAAAAATATCTTGTCCTAACTTATCCATTACTGTTCTGCCCAATCTAAAATATGTGAGTATATTTTATTTTTCTCTGTTTTAAAATGAAACTCCTTGCCATTATACCTTACGCTACAAGGATTGCCTGCCAAGGATTTGATTGAAAATTTTAGTAAAAGGCCATTTATCCAA
Source organism: Flavobacterium sp. (assembly GCA_030053925.1). Classification (GTDB taxonomy): domain Bacteria; phylum Bacteroidota; class Bacteroidia; order Chitinophagales; family Chitinophagaceae; genus Parasediminibacterium. Next base: position 12,824 of record JASGCX010000006.1, on the reverse strand, counting down.
GTCATATCAATTTCAAAACCACCTCTTGCACACAAGCCTTTAACAGTGCCACTTTGCAGCTCATCTGGCAAGGCTGGCAGCAATTCAATGATGCCTGTATTACTTTGCACTAACATTTCTGCAATGCCTGCTGCGCCACCAAAATTGCCATCAATTTGAAATGGTGGATGTGCATCAAAAAGGTTTTTATAAACACCACCTTTTTCGCTAACGCCCACTTCTGCATCGGCAGGACTTAATAATTTTTTAGCCATCAACATAGCGTGATTACCATCTTTAAATCTTGCCCACAAATTCGTTTTCCAAGCCAATGACCAGCCTGTGCCGTCATCGCCTCTGTATAGTAAAGATTGCTTGGCTGCTTGCATCATTTTTGGGTTTTGCCAGGTGATATCTGTACCAGGAAAAACACCCCATAAATGCGATACATGACGATGTGTGTTGCTAGTGTCATCAATGTCTTGTAACCATTCTTGCAGTTGCCCAAATTTGCCAATTTTATTAGGTGCAATTTGGTTGTATTTACTTTGTAATTGCTGGCAAAACGAAGCATCTATTTGTAACAGTTTTGCAGCAGCAATGGTGTTTTTAAATAAGTTGCGAATGATTTGGTGATCCATAGTTGGGCCTGCAACCAAACCGCCATTTTCAGGTGAGTTAGACGGTGTGCTTATTAACCAACCTGTGGCAGAATCTTTCACTAACACATCTACATAAAACGTAGAAGCAGCCTGCATTACAGGATAATTTGCAAGCAAAAATTGTTTGTCTTGTGTAAACAAAAAATGTTCCCAAATCATATTGCTTAACCACGCACTTCCAGTTTGCCAAATACCATGATTGGCAGCGTTAATTGGTGCAGTGGCTTTCCAAATATCTGTATTGTGATGCAGCACCCAACCGCTTGCATTATAATGTTCTTTTGCTGTTTGTTTACCAGAATTGCTAAGGTCTTTGATGGCTGCAAACAAAGGCTTGGTTGATGCAGATAAATTAAGTAAATCAGCACCCCAATAATTCATTTGAAGATTAATATTGGTAGTGTATTTACTGCCCCAAGGTGGTGTTAATAAATTATTCCAAATGCCTTGTAAATTGGCTGGCATTTTAGAATTGCTTCTTGAACAAGCAATTAATAAGTAGCGAGAATATTGTACGTAAAAACTAAGAAGTGCCGGATTGAAATTGATTTCGTTTTGTTTAATCAGTTCATCGGTTGGTAAGGAGTCCCAAACCCCTAAAAGTGCTTTAGATGCAGCATTTGGTTTGTTTTCTTTTGTATCGAAAATAATGTAAAACTTATTGAATTGCTTTTGGTAATCTGCAACATGAGTAGCTTTTAGATGCGCATAAGATTGCTTTTGCAAAGCTGTGATGGTTTGTTTGCAAATGTTAAATGCGTTGGCCGATACATTGTTATAGGTTTTAAAATTGGTAGCGGCTGTTAAATAAAATTGGGCTGCATTTGCATTTGAAATTACCAGTTGGTTATTTACAACTTTTATTGAGCCGCCATTAGTAGTAACATGCAACAAGGTTGTACCATTTAAAGCACCATCTTTTACTTGCACTTGCAAAGCAATGGTTTGATTGTTTAATTGCTTTACAGAAAATAATTGATGCACCGATTGAAAGCGGGCCAACAAATTTATAGCGGCAGATTTATCTGCTGAAAAATGCGCTACAACTGCATTTGATGGATTTGATGCAAAATATTCTCGCTTAAAATTAATGCCATTATTGGTATAACTTACAGTTGCAATGGCATTACTAATGTCTAAAGTTCTTTTATAGTTAGTGCAGCTTTCTGTGTGATTGAATTTAAAAAATACATCCCCAAAAGGTTGATAGCTAGCTTGGTATTGAGGATACTGTGGCGGACGATTGTTTTGGATATAATATTTCCAGGTGAGTGGCAAGTTGATGCCGTAATTAGCAGTGGCTGCTTTGCTATAAATGGTAAAGATTTTTTGTTTTTCTTTAATGCCTGTAAAGCCGCCTTTGTCAAAAAAATTGAGTACTTGAATAGCGATGGTATTTTTTCCTGCATGTAAATAATCTGCCTTAATTGTATAGCTTCTTTTAAGCGTGTTACCTTCTGTTGTGCCAATAAAATAGCCGTTTATGTAAGTCAAATCTAAGTCTCTAATACGACCTAAATCAATGTTAGCATCTTTGCCAAGCATTTCATTTGGCAGTGTAAATTCTGCTCTAAACCAAACCGAACCATCAAGACCATCAAAGCCTTGTAATTGCTCCCAGCCATTTAATGTAGGCAAAGCGATTGTTGACCATTTGCTATCGTCAAAGTCAACGCTAGCAAAGCTTTTGTTGCTTGTTATTGTAGATACCCATTGTTTTTTTTGTTGTAAATACACCGTATCGTCAACAAATTTTAACCCCATAAAATGCTGTTCAGCTAAGGCTTCTGCTTCTTTTTGCTTGCCTTGGCTAAGCAATGTTCTTATTGGTTGTAAGTACTTATAAGCCTCTTTTCTAGCGTATTGTTGGGGTTTGCCTGTCCATAAAGTTGACTCGTTAAACTGCAAGTGTTCTTCATTGATGCCGCCATAAATCATTGCGCCAATATTGCCATTACCTATTGGCAAAGCATCTGTCCATTGCTTTGCGGGCTGATTGTACCAAAGTTTTAAATCTTGTTGTGCAAAAATTGAATGGTGAAATGTGACAAGTGCTAAAGTGAAAAATGAAAAGTGACAAGTGACAACTAGCTTAGGTTTTAAAAAGCAGATTGCTTCTTTCATTGCAATGACCAATGACGTTACAGACGTACAAGTGTGCGATGCAACTAAAGATGATAAATGTTCTAGTGTTCGTTTCATAAAAAAACTATTCTACAATAATATTGTTTGTAACTTCTTGCGACTTGTTAATAGGATTAGCGATTTGCAAAAAGTTGTTGTATTTAACCGTAATGTTTTGCGTGAGATTACCCTTTAATTGCAGGAAGGTTTGTGTGCCCTTAACTGGCCAGCAATTGTGAATATAGGCATTGCTAACATTGCTAAAACTAATGACTGCTGTGGCTGCTAATGGCGCATTAGATTTTACATTATTAAGCTCAATATCACTCGCATTAGTGGCTATAAATGAAGCACCTTTTTGGGTATTGATTTGTACGTTGTGAAACGAAATGCCTTTTGCCTTTTGAATAACAAAGCCACTTTCAGCATCTATTTGAATGTCTGAAAAGCTGATGTTTTCTATTGGCATTTCTTCTAAACCATTGATGATGCCTGCATTTTTAGCATTTACAACGGTGATATTGCTGTAGTGAATATTTCTGAATTTTGGTGTACGCACAGATACTGGTTCGGGTTGCGATTTAGTGTATTGCATATCTAAAACAAAGGCATTTTCTTTGATGTTTTTCATCACAATATTGTCTACTCGAATATCTTCTACCACACCACCACGGCCTCTTGTTGTTTTAATACGAATACCTCTATCTGTACCATCAAACACACAATTGCTAATCACAATTTTCTTCACATCGCCACTCATTTCGCTACCAATAACCACACCACCATGACCAGATAACATGGTGCAATTGGTAATGGTGTAATTCTCTGCTGGCATGGCTTTGCTTCTACCAGGCGCATCTTTACCAGACTTTATAGTAATGCAATCGTCACCAACGCTAATGTGGCAATTGCTAATGTGTACATACTTACAAGATTCGGGGTTAATGCCATCAGTATTTGGTGAATGTGGGTTGTTAATAGTAACCGCATGAACTGTTACATTTTCACAAAACTCTGGATTGATTGTCCAAAAAGGTGAATTGATAATGGTGATGCCTTCTATCAAAATATTTTTACAGTACATGGGCTGTATAAAAGGCGGCCGTAAAAAGCCCTTTTTTGTTTGTGCTGCATCGTCGGGCTGCAAAATGTTTTTGTTTAAGCTATCTGATAATAATTGCCATTTGTTGCGGCCTTGACTTAGGTTTTTAGATTCGGCAGCAGACCACCATTTTTGCCCATGACCATTAATTAAACCACGACCGAGGATGGCAATATTCTCAACTTTATAAGCATAAAATAATGGCGAAAAACTAAACACATCAACACCTTCGTACCGTGATTGTACCATTGGTAAATAGTGATCAAAATTGTCGCTAAAATGCAACTCTGCACCAGCATCTATTAAAATGGTGATGTTACTTTTTAGATGAATAGGCCCAGTTAAATATTTACCAGCAGGAAAATAAATAGTACCACCACCAACTTTACTTGCAGCCTCAATGGCTTTTGTAATGGCTTTTGTAGCCAATGCTGTGCTATCGTTTTTAGCCCCAAACTTTATTACGTTGTAGTAAGATTGTGCTTGAACCTGTGATACAATTAGTAGCATTAGGCTTGTAATAATTCTTTTCATTACTGCTTTATTTTCTTTGTGAAATCTTAGTGTTATTGGTGCCTTTGTGGTTCAACTATTCAAACAGCCAATCTATTTCTTTTTTGTTGCCTTTTTCATTTAATCCTGCATCGTAAATAGGTAACGTTTGTGCATCATCAATAAAGCCAACAATTAAGCAAGCACCTTTTGCAAGGGTTAATGTATTGGTACCAGCGGCAAATGTGTAGCTATAAATATTAACCGCTGGCATACCTTTTACAACCACGCCATTAGCAATTTTGGTTTCAGATTGACCGTAATTATTGGCACTCGCATCTGTCTCTAACTCTGGTGCTTTTAAGTAATTGGCAGATTTTTCATTGAAGAACCCAACCAATACTTTTACAGGCTTAGTAGCAATAAATGTAAGGCTTGTGCCTTCGGCTTTTTGTTTGGCAAATGATAGTTGAATACCTCTTAATCCTTTCAATTCTTTTGCAACATCAAGTAGTACTAGCGTTGTATCTGTAAATGCTTTAGCCGAAGAATCAATTGTATAAAACACTGTGTTTGGTGTAAATTTTACCGAAGCATTTTTGAGTAAAACCGTTGCTTTTGCAAGCTTATTATCAGTTTTCAATGAATCTATTTTATACTTAAACGTAGCTAATTCTTTTTCAAATGGCACAAGCACTTCAGCCCAAGTTTTAAAAGTACCATCAACACCTCTTATAGGAATTTTACGCTGTTTGGTTTGCATGCTATTGGCATACAAATACGTGTTTTTGGTTAATGTTACTAGCTGTTTGTAATGATAAACACTTTGTTCTAAATGCGGCAATGCTTTTTCTAAATCTACAATGTTGTTCGAGTATTTAAAACGCAAAATAGCTAACGCAGCCGTTGCTTTTTGTGCATAATGTTTGGCCAATGCTTTATAGCAAAGCATGTCGTTTTTTAATCGTAAAAATTCGGCTTTGTTTTTTGTAACAAATGGTGCTGCTTTATTGATAGCACTTACAGCAAATTCAGCTTCTTGTTGTACCTCTTTAATAATTTGTACAGGTGTTTCGCCTATATGTTTTTCATGCTTCCATTCTTTGGCTGCATATTCTATTAGCTTCTCGCCTTCTGGGCTTTCGCAATCGTATAGTAAATCAAACAAACCAAAACGATAGGGATTAATCAACTGCGTCATTAACATGCCAAGGGTTAGCGTTTGCCTGTTGCCATCGGTAATGCCAAAACGTCTAAGTAGCTTTGGCGCAATATTGCCAGACTGTTCGTAAGCTTCAAGAATGTAAGCACCTTGTTGTTGCTTACAACCAAATTTTTGCGCAAATAATTGGCTTAAATATGTCACTTCATCTTGTCTATTTCTATTGCTGTTCCACGCATAGCGGCTCCATAATTTGTACCAAATCCAATCACGTTCTATTTGCAATAATCTTGGCGAAGTGTTGTCTGCTGTATAAGGCCAATCCCAATAAGATGCCTGTGGATATAAATGCAAGCCATTGGCTTCGTAAATATTGTGCATGGCTTTTACAGACTTCTGTATAAAATCTGCCGAGCCATAACGAAAAGGTTCTAGATTAGCCAAAATGTGTACATTCTCAATTTGTACCGAGCCAGCACGGCTTAATGTACGATGCAAATTGGCCCAAGCACCTCGTGGTTCGTAAGTGGTTAATGCTTCACCATTAAACTTTGCTTCTGTATACAAATTGCTGTACAAGCCTTTAGCAGCTTTAATTACAGCAGGTGCATCTGTGTCATGTGCACGTAAAACAATAGGTAATTCATCTGTTTTACCCAAGGCTTTTAAACCATCTTTTACACCAGGAATAATGGTTTTAGTAAACCACTCAATATCATCATTACCAGTACCTTCCATGGCTTCGCCTAGGCAAACCATTAAGCCTACATTGGGATATTTTTCTACAAAAGCGGCTATAGATTTTTTGGTATAATCTGAAATTAGAGGAATAATTGGGCGGTTTCTATCTTGTGTTTTTATGTGATGATAATTGGCGAAAGGTTTAGAAACTATAATGTTGTAAAACATCTGAATCACCCAAATACCACGTTTATCAGCTTCTTTGGTAATGAAATTATAAATGGCTTCATTTTTTGCAAATGTGGTGCTATCAACTTCTACAGCGTAAGGATAGTCTTTCAACTTTACCAATGATGCAAATGGATGGCCGTTCCATAAATACAAGGCATTCATGCGATTTTCAAGCAAAGAATCTAAGTATCGAATCCATAAATGCTTGTTGTAAAACCAAGGAAAAGATTGAGGCGTGTAAGGATATTCGTACACATCTCTACCGGGTAAATAATCTGATTTTTGAACACCAATACAAGTGCCACGTATTACCATTTGTGGGCTATCTATTACATTAATTTTTGCAGGTAATTTACCCAAAGCTTTAATGCTGCTAATTAATGCAAGGCAGCCATATAAAGTGCCTGATGCATCTGCACCAACGATAGAAATATTGCTTTTAGTGTCGCTTAAAATTTTAAAACTTTCCTTTTTGTTTAATTGTACATTGTTTATTAGAACTGTATTAGCAAGGTAACTACCAACTTCTGCAATAAAAATGTTTCTTTTTACTGCACTAGGATAAAGTTTACTTGTTAATATTACTGAGTAACCATTTTGTTTCAATGTTTGTTGAAGCCTTTCGGCACCAAATATTATTCGTGGATTGGCTTGCTTTGGCACAAAAATTAAAATGGCTTGCTTTTTAGTTTGAGCAAATCCAAGGCTAATTGCAAAACAACCAACCAATAGCAATAAATATTTTTGAGCTAGTAATTTCATTAAAAATGTGCAGTTATTAATTCATTCAAATATTGCTCTAACATGGTGTAGCAGCTTTATTAAGCAAGTTTCTATCATAAGCAAATCACCACATTTGCAGCAATAAATCATTGTTATTCTTATAAGTAAATGCAAGCAAATTCATTGTTAAACACAAACGAAAACTAGCGTTTGGATGATTGTTCGAAAGTAGTAAATAGCTACTAGGGCTAAATGCCAAGTATAACTATAATGATGGCATATTTTACTATTTTTATAGGCGGTAAATGAGCAAAAATCTATGCCATCAAGAGTAGCACTTTTTGGGTAATTAATCTTTTTTTCTCGCCCTATATTTTTGTGGTGATAAGCCAATAACTTTCCTAAATCTTTTTGAAAAATAGTAAGGGTCATCAAAGCCCATAGTAAGGGCAATGTCTTTAATGGAACGGTCAGAAAAATCTAATTGTTGACTGGCTTTTTGCATCTTCATTTGAATAAAATAATCAATAGGGGCATAGCCAGTTTTTTGCTTAAATAAACTGCAAAATCTTGAGGAAGAATAGTTGTAGTGTTTGCACAATTCATGCAGAGAAATATTGTCGTTGATATGTGCTTGCATGTATAAAATGGCACTATCTATTAGGTCGGGTTTGTCGTTTACACTTACTGGATAATACTTTGCATTGTAAATAAACAGTGTTAAAAAATGGTGCAAGGTAAGGTTCACAAATATCAGATTATCAATACTATAGCCTAGTTCAAGCGTCTTGTACATTTTGGTAAATACCGAAATAATGTCGCCATTGTTTTTTATGTGAAACGCCTTAGAATGTTTTTGCATCACATGCAGTTGATTAAGATAAGGCAAGGCCTCTCCACCAATGTGCATCCAGTAAACGCTCCAAGGGTTTTCGTTAAAACTACCATAACTATGCTCTACATTTTGCGGCAGTAAAAAAAACTCATTTGGGTGAATATCAATTTTTTTATCACCAATTTTACACCAGCCATTACCATCTACACAATAAAACAAAATGTTCTCTGGAAAGCCATTTTTTCTGTACGTAAAATGCCCTTTTGCATTAGGGTAATAACCCAAACTACAAATAAACAATTGCCCTAGCAAAGGGTTGTTTTGCACTTTAGTTTTTAGTATGTTTTTAGGTATTTCTATATGCTGCCTACCGAGGCCATACCAGTAGTTTTTTTGTACTATTTCCTTATTTTTTTGCATAGCAATTTTTAGAGACTGGCTTTTGTGAGACTGTAAATTTATAGCACAAATGTTATACTTTCATTGCCTTAATTAAATGCTATCATAAACACAAAATAGATTGTGATGAAAAAAAAACTGGCTATTGGTTTATGCCTTTCTCTATTATCATTCATTTCTGCAATTACTAAAGCAACGCCTAAACTACCTTATTTCTTTTCAGATAATATGGTGCTGCAACAGCAATCTGAGCCTGCAATTTGGGGATGGTCAAAAGCTGGTACTGTGGTTACTATTACCACATCTTGGAACAAAAAAAAATACACCACTACTGCCGATGCATCTGGTAAATGGAAAACTAAAATAGCCACACCGGTTGCTGGTGGTCCTTACGATATTACCATTAACGATGGCACGCCAACCATTTTGAAAAATGTATTAATTGGTGAAGTGTGGTTATGCAGTGGCCAAAGCAATATGGAAATGCCAATGAAAGGCTTTAAAGACCAGCCAATTATTGGTTCTAATGATGCCATTTTTAACTCAGCCAACTATAATATTCGTTTATACACAGTGCCTCGTTCTGTAAAACTTGAGCCGCAAGACACTACCAAAAACTCGCCCTGGAAAATTGCTGAACCTGAAGCTGTTTCTAACTTTAGTGCCACGGCCTATTATTTTGGTAAGCTATTGTACGAGAAACTGCATGTACCCATTGGCCTTGTAAATATTAGCTATGGTGGCTCGCCAGTAGAAGCGTTTATGGATGCAAATACCTTAAACAATTTTCCTGAAATTAAGTTGCCATCTGCACTTGAATTAAAACCCAATAACCGCACACCTACTACCCTTTTCAATGGCATGTTGAATCCGTTTATGGGTTATGGCATTAAAGGCTGCATTTGGTACCAAGGCGAAACAAATTACGACCGTCCAGAGCAATACCAAAAGCTATTTACAGCTTTTGTAAAGCAGTTGCGTACACAGTTAAACCAAGGCGATTTTCCTTTTTACTATGCACAAATTGCACCGTACAATTATGCTCAATATAGTGCTGCCAATGCACCAAAATACAACTCAGCTTTTTTACGTGACGCACAGCGAAAAGCCTTGGCTACCATACCTAATAGTGGCATGGCTGTGCTAATGGATATTGGTGAAGAAACTTCAATTCATCCGGCTCAAAAAGAAGTTGGTGGCAAGCGTTTGGCTTATATGGCTTTGGCGCAAACCTACGGCCTTAAAGGCTTTGGCTATGCAAGCCCTAGTTTTGATTCTATAAGCATTACAGGCAATGTAGCCACTATCAAGTTTGCAAATGCACCAAATGGTTTAACATCTTTTGGCAAGCCGCTTAACAATTTTGAGATAGCTGGTGCAGACAAAGTTTTTCGTGCTGCAAAAGCTGTTATCAGTCAAGGCAAAGTGTTAGTGTCAGCTATTGATGTTAAAGAGCCGGTAGCAGTTCGCTATGCGTTTAAAGATTTTATTGTTGGCGATTTATTTAGCACAGAAGGCTTGCCAGTATCAAGTTTTAGAACAGATAATTGGTAGTTTTTTATGCCACAAATACACGAATGAACACGAATAAATATTGGGCTTTTGCTGCAATTTGTCTCATAAAATAAACCAATATTCACTATCAATATTTCGTAAAAATTTGTGCCTTCGTGGCAAAAAAAAGAAATGATGTTACCAGCTTTTAGAACAGATAATTGGTAGTTTTTTTATGCCACAAATACACGAATGAACACGAATAAATATTGGGCTTGTGCTGCAATTTGTCTCATAAAATAAACCAATATTCACTATCAATATTTCGTAAAAATTTGTGCCTTCGTGGCAAAAAAAAAGAAATGATGTTACCAGCTTTTAGAATAAATATTTTGCTTTTGCTGCGCTACACTACCAATAGCTATCGGTATGTACGTTCGTATTGCCGTTCGTTATTGCTAGGCATAAAGCCATCTGTAAATCTTAAATCTCAAATTTCAAATCTCAAATTCCTTTCACTATTTGCCTTTATGCCTTTGTGGTTCAGTTCAATTGCTCAACCCAAAGTTTTAGACAATTACAATGTTGTTTGGCACACACAAAGTAACAATGCATCTGAATCTATGCCATGTGGCGGTGGTGATATTGGCACCAATATTTGGGTAGAAAATGGTGAGATTTTCTTGTATTTACAACAGTCAGGCTGGTTCGACGAAAACAATGCGTTCTTAAAAGCTGGTAGGGTTAGAATTAATCTTTTGCCCAACCCTTTTGCAGGTAAAACATTTACACAAACATTGGTTTTAAAAGGGGGTTACGTAACCATTAATGGTAGCAATAGCAAGCTTTCTGCCTATGTAAAGGTTTGGGTAGATGTCTTCAATCCTATTGTACAAATTGAGGTGAGCAGTAATCAAAAAATAATGGCTACTGCTACTTATGAAAGTTGGCGTTTTAAAGACAGACCATTAACCCGAAAAGAAAACAACGCTAATTCATGGAAATGGACAAACCAAAAAATAATTGCTAAGAAAGACAGCATCGCTTTTAGCAATAACACCGTGCTGTTTTACCACCAAAACCATTACTCAACTGTATTTGATTTTGCTGTAAAACAACAAGGTTTAGATAGCCTTAAATCTCAGTTAACAAATCCTTTACAACATTTGGTTTGCGGTGGTTTTATGTTAGGCGCAAACTTTAAAATAGCAGGTACTACACTAGGAAAATACCAAGAAGCAGATTTTAAAGGCTGGCAATTGAAAAGCGTAAGTGCATGTAAAACGCATAATTTGCAAATAGGTTTACAAGCCAAACAAACAGAAAATCTATCTCAGTTTCTAAGCCACTTAAAACAATCTGTAACTAATAACCAGCAACTAGCAACCATTAATTGGTGGAACAATTACTGGAATAAAAGTTTCATTTTTTTACAACCAAATGAACCAAACGATACATCAACAATTTGGCAAGTTGGGCGCAACTACCAATTGTTTCGCTACATGCTTGGTTGCAATGCTTTTGGCAAATATCCTACTAAGTTTAATGGCGGTTTATTTACGGTAGATCCTGTTTTTACCGATACGTCTATTCATGGCACACCAGATCATCGCAATTGGGGCGGCGGCACTTTTACGGCACAAAATCAACGATTGGTATATTGGCCAATGCTAAAAACTGGTGATGTAGATATGATGCAACCACAGTTTTACTTTTACAATAACCTACTACAAAATGCTATTAGCAGAAGCAAAGTTTATTGGCAACATAATGGTGCAAGCTTCACCGAACAACTAGAAAACTTTGGCTTACCAAACCCTGCTGAATACAGCTACAAACGACCCACAAATTTCGATAAAGGTGTTGAATACAATGCTTGGCTTGAATACGAATGGGATACTGTTTTAGAGTTTTGCTTGATGATTTTAGAATCGGAAAAATACCAAAATGCCAATATCAGCAAGTATTTACCATTAATAGAAAACTGCCTCATTTTCTTTGATGAACATTACCAATATTTAGCCAAGCAACGCGGCAATAAGCCATTTGATGCCGAAGGTAAATTAATATTGTACCCTGGTTCTGGTGGAGAAACTTATAAAATGGCTTACAATGCGAGTTCTACCATTGCTGGCTTACAAACGGTTGCCAATGCGCTATTACAATCAAAATATTTAGCCGAAGAAACGAAAGTTTATTACAACAATTTTTTAAAACGCATACCGCCAATTTCGTACAGAAGTTTCAACAATCGCACCACTATTGCACCAGCAAAATTGTGGGAACGCATAAATAATACAGAGCCAACACAATTGTACCCCGTGTTTCCTTGGGGTATTTATGGTGTAGGAAAAAGTGGGTTAGATACAGCCGTTAATACTTATCTCTACGATACACTAACCTTAAAATTTCGCAGCCACATAGGCTGGAAACAGGATAATATTTTTGCAGCAAAGCTTGGCTTAACTACCCAAGCGGCAAAACTTACCCTACTTAAATTACAAAATAGCAAAAACAGATTTCCCGCATTTTGGGGCCCAGGATTTGATTGGACACCTGACCATAACCACGGTGGTAGCGGTATGATAGGCTTACAAGAAATGTTGTTACAAACCAACGATAAAAAAATTATGCTTTTTCCTGCATGGCCTAAAAACTGGGATGTTCATTTTAAATTACACGCACCTTACAACACAACCGTTGAAGCAATTATTAAAAATGGCAAACTTGAAATGCTAGAAGTTTTGCCTACAGAAAGAGCGATAGATGTAGTGAACATGTTTTAAGTTGGTACTTTTAAAATAGAATTTAAAAAATATTGCACCTTTGTAAGGCTGCCAAATGTATAAGTAAGATGATTAAAGGAAAATGAAACGGTTTTCAAAATTTATTAATAAGAGCATAAATTAGTGATAGTTTCGAAAATATTTTGTATTATTG
>JASGCX010000128.1:157-4505 GCA_030053925.1 Flavobacterium sp. | reverse complement strand
CCACCTAGAATATTCTAACCCCACCTAGAATGTTTTAACCCCACCTAGAATATTCTAACCCCACCTAGAATGTTTTAACCCCACCTAGAATGTTTTTATCCCACCTAGAATATTCTAACCCCACCTAGAATGTTTTTATCCCACCTAGAATATTCTAACCACACCTAGAATATTCTAACCCCACCCTTTCCCCCACTGTTGCTTTCACCAACAGCATTTACTACTCAACAAAACCTTTACGCTCTTTGCCATCATTGCCTCGTTGCGTGAAACCCCTACGCTTCAATAAAAGCCCTACAAAGTATCTAACCGATGCAGTGTGCGATACGCTAAGGCGGCGGTACAGGCTGCAACAACAGCCTAATAGCACTACTACTGCTAGTTACTACAAAAAGACTGCAATTAATAATGGAGTGCTATTGCCTTGCGGCTTAAATTTGCATATACCCACATTTATAAGCAAAACAAACACACTATGGATAAAATTGCAGTAGCCAAAGGCGATGGTATAGGACCAGAAATTATGGATGCCGTATTAGGTATTTTTAATGCAGCAAAAGTGCCGCTTGAATACGAAGTTGTAGAAATGGGTAAGTGGGTTTTTGACAAAGGTTATAGCAACGGTATGACAACCGAGGCGAAACAAACCATTGAAGACTTGAACATTTTGTTTAAAGGCCCCATGGAAACACCTAAGGGCAAGGGCGTAAAAAGCGTGAACGTTACGGCCAGAAAAACTTGGAACACCTACGCTAATAAACGTGAATTTCAAACCCTACATGGTGTAGATACGGTGTTTTCTAAAGCAGGTATTCCTATCGATATTACCATTGTTCGTGAAAATATTGAAGATACCTATGGCGGTATTGAACATTTATTAACGCATGATGTGGCACTTGGTCGTAGGTTTATTACACGCCCTGGTAGCTTGCAGGTAATTAAGTATGCGTTTGAAATGGCTAAGAAAAAAGGTGCTCGTAGAATTACTTGCGGTCACAAAGCCAACATTATGAAACTTACCGATGGTTTGTTTTTAGAAGTGTTTTACGAAGTAGCAAAAGACTACCCAGAACTAAAGGCAGACGATGTAATTGTAGATGACTTGTGCATGAAATTGGTAACTCGCCCAGACCTGTTTGATGTGGTGGTATTAACCAACCTACAAGGCGATATTGTGAGTGATCTTTGTGCTGGCTTGGTAGGTGGTTTGGGGTTTGCACCTTCGGCAAATATTGGCGACCACATTTCAATTTTTGAAGCGGTACACGGTACAGCACCAGATATTGCTGGTAAAAATATTGCCAATCCTACATCGTTATTACTAAGTGGCTTGGCAATGTTGCGCCATTTAGGATTAATGGAAACAAGCGCTATGATTGAAAATGCCTTGCTATACACACTAGAAAGTGGTGTACACACAGGCGACTTTGGCGATAAATCTATCCCATCAGTTAATACCACCGAATTTGCCAATGCTATAGTTGAAAATTTTGGTAAACTACCAAGCATTAATGCAAAGCCTACCATTGCCAATAACTACAAAACACCTACACATTTTATACTAGACAATAACCCAATGCTAGAAAGTGTAGAAACGATAAAAGAAGAAATTATTGGTGTTGACTTTTTTATAGAAAGCCACGTGCAGCCAAAAGAAGTAGCCGAACTAGCACTAAAACATACGCTTACATTATTTAACCTTACCACAGTAACCAACCGTGGTACACAGGTTTGGCCTACAGGTTCTATATTCACTAACTTGGTTAATACCTACATGTGTCGTTTTGAAAGTGCAGATGGCGAACCACTAACCCAAGTAGATATTTTAGAATTGTACAAAAGAATGACAGCCGATTTTAAAGTATGTTCTACCGAATTATTGAACAGAATAGGCGATAAAAAATTGTACAGCAGCGCACAAGGGCAGTAGTTAAAAACGCTGATTAATTAAGATGAAATGATGGGCAATGATGATTTAATTTTAATTAAAACCTGTTACGTTTTACACGGCATTGTTCTATTGTAATTGGCTTTAAGTACCAAGCAAAAACTTAGAGTGATACTAATTAATCTAGGGCTTTCCGTTTGCTATAGCAGTATTCTCTTTTACAACCTTATTTATAACTCAAAATATGGGGCAGGCTTAATTTGGATTATTGGTTTATTATTGATTATTCCATTACACATTTTGGTTAATCTAGTGCAATTGGTTCTCATTCTGATAAAGAGAAAGAAAGCTTAATTAATTAAAATTAAAATCGGCTATTTGCGAAGTGCAAATAGCCGATTTTCGTTGTGAGCGTTGTATTCTTTGTTTCGTTGCGTGAAACACTACACTACACTACACTATATAGCAATACCTTCTACCTTGAATTTTAGAATACCGTTAGGTGCTTGCACTTCAGCAATTTCGCCAATAGCTTTACCTAGCAAGCCTTTGCCAATAGGTGATGACGCAGAAATTTTGCCCGCTTTTAAGTCGGCTTCTTTTTCGCCTACAATTTGGTAGGTTACTGTTTTTTTAGTAGCCAAATTGGTAATGGTAGCCTTGGTTAAAATAGCCACTTTGCTAATGTCTATGGTATTGGGGTCTACAATTTTAGCATTAGCAATTACGCCTTCAAGCTGTTTTATTCTAGCTTCAAGCATGCCTTGAGCTTCTTTGGCAGAATCGTATTCGGCATTTTCTTTTAAATCGCCTTTCTCTCTCGCTTCTGCAATAGCTTTACTTGCTGCAGGCCTATCTATTGCTTTCATCCTTTGCAGCTCTTCCCTCATTTTTTCAAAGGTTTCTTTCGTTACATATTCACTCATAATCTTTGTTTTAAGATGATACAAAAAAAATACAACGCCACAGAATTACTGCGGCGTTGCATTAGTACAAATATAGAAAAAAGGCTAAAGAGCGCAATTTTTTTTTCTTGTCAAAAAAATACTTTTACAAAGCATTAAATAGTAAATGCTCTATGCGTAGCAAAAAACCATTTGGTGCTGTGCGTAGTGCATTGCTATAAATTTGGTGCCTGTAACCTATGTCTACCCTTGTTTGGCTATGAATAATTAATTGCAAAGATGGTGCTACATCTAAATATCCTTTTGCATTGCCTACAAGTTTTTGCCCCAATAATTCTACCATCACATTCAAGTTGGTTTGATTGTAATTGGTGTATTCTTTAGGCAACAATAATTTACCAAAAGACAAAGTGTAATTGACCGCTTGATATGCTTGGTTAGTAGGAAATTTATTAGCCGTGCCATTATTAGTTGCTTGCACATAACTTACTGATGATGATAACGCCACTTTGTGTAACAGTTGTGTGGCTACAAAGCCCAACTGATAGCCACTGTTGTGTGCGTTAATGTCTATTTCATCTTGGTGAATATCGCTGTTGTTAGTGCTTAACCTAGCAAAAGCCGCCATTCTAAAATGTGTGTGTACATCGTCTTTGCTGTAAAAACGATATTTAACGTAAGCACCAACACCTTCATAGATTAATGCTTTGTTACGATTGCTTACAAAAGCCTCTGCATGTACCATTAGGTTTTTATTAATGCCAAACATTACTTCAGGCAAAATATGGTAGTTAGTAGTGCCTTTGTATGCGTCTTTAAAAAAACTCTGTGTAGCACGTATGCCAATGGTTTTTGTGGGCATATTGCTTGCAGGCTCTGTGTACACAAACAATTCTTGCGCAAAAACATGGCTTGTTGCTAGTAATGCAACTATTAAAAAGTAGTTTTTCATGTTGAAATGTTAAATGGTTACATGATACACTCTTGTACCTGTTGCACCATCTTTTTTAGCGCAGCAACTTTCTATAGTACCTGTTTGGTAGCATTTCATGGTAGTATATTGACCAAATTTTTTGTACTCTTTTGCAGTAGCAAAATTCTTATCTACCACAGTAAATGTTTTGCTGCCGTTTAAAGTTTGATTAGGTACGTTTAAAAAATGTAGTGTTTTGCCTTGTACAATTACGTGTGTATCGTCTTGCACATGTACATTATCAAAATTGGCCGTTATGGTAAGTTTTGCTACCGAAAAACCTGCACCTGTAACGGCGTTTTTTAAAGCATCAAAGTCAATAGGCATGTTGCTTTTAAACGTGATATTGTAAGCCGAGTTTTTAATATCGCTATCTACTTTTTCTACAAAAGGCACTGCCAATAATGCTTTGTAAATAGCTTTTGAACACATGCTACAGGTAAGGCCACTAGCTTGTAAATTGGCTTGTTTAAATTGTGCTTGTGTGCTTATTGTAAATAATACAGCGCAAGCTAATAGTATATTTTTCATGTGGTGAAATGTGAAAAGTGAATGGTGAAAGGTGAAAATGTGAAAGGTGAG
>JASGCX010000071.1 GCA_030053925.1 Flavobacterium sp. | reverse complement strand
TTTGAGGTATTGAAGTAAATAAGTCTATTTGTGCCAATATTTTTTGAGGTATTGAAGCAAATAGGTCTATTTGTGCCAATATTTTTTGAGGTATTGAAGTAAATAAGTCTATTTGTGCCAATCAGCTTTCCTATCTTTTGGTGTATCCCCAACCGATAGAAAGCCAGTAACAAGCTGTAAGTTTAGCATTTTTTAGCGGTTCATTTAGTACATGCTTTGTTTGTTTATTGTTTAGAAAAATTTTCTAGCAACTCCTTTTCACGCTTACTAAGGCTGTTAATACCATGCCTATTTATCTTGTCTAGTATGGCATCTATGGTATTGGCTTCTAACTTTTTTTCGGCATTATATTTTTGATCGATGGTGTAGTAAGGCAGGTTATTTTTTACAAAAAGATTATCTACCAATAGTAAGTTTGGCTTTGTAATAATGAGGTAAATAAAAATAATTGCAGGAATGGTAATGAGTAAAATGGCCGTGTAATTATAACGCAATACTTGGGGCCAATATGCAATAGCAGCAAGCATGCCAACTAATGCACCACCTAGGTGTGCCTCGTGGCCAATATTATTTTTCTGCGACCTAATACCGTAAATAGATACTGCAACAAATACAATACCGTATAGCCAACCAGGTATATAAACTACAAACAAACCAATACCAATGCTTGGCTGCAAGGCAATA
This sequence comes from Flavobacterium sp., assembly GCA_030053925.1. Taxonomy (GTDB): domain Bacteria; phylum Bacteroidota; class Bacteroidia; order Chitinophagales; family Chitinophagaceae; genus Parasediminibacterium. Next base: position 19,557 of record JASGCX010000071.1, on the reverse strand, counting down.
GCTGCAAAAATAATACCGCTTACAGCACCCGAAGCACCCACTGCACTATAATTGCCATGATGCCTATGTACAAATAAGGATAGCAAATTGCCACCCACCAAACTAACAAAATATAGCAATAGAAACATGCCGCTACCAAGCACAAGTTCTACATTATCGCTAAATACATACAAGCTAAACATGTTAAACACTAAGTGCAGCCAATTGATATGTAAGAACCCCGAACTAATGAAACGCTTATAGTCTTTACGTTTTAAAATGGCATCTACCTCAAACTTATAGCCATTAAAAAAGGTTTGGTTAGTAAAGCCTTTGTAAGATACAATTACGTTAATTACAACGAGTATAAAACCTAACATACCACTATGCAACATACAAATAGATTTAGTGTATTGGTGTTAAGCAAATATAATGTGCGTGGAGATAAATTTTAGAGAAAGTTAGAATTATTTAAAATCATTGCAAGCGGTTGCAAAGATTGGTTTTTGGCTAGATAAAGTGCAGTATTCTAGGCTTTAAACAGGACAGAACAGGATGGATAGCAGCGCAATTGCTTTTCATTTGTTATTAATTAGCCCTTACGCTTATATTTTATAATGACTAGTGTTTGTGGGGCTAGCCTACCCAATAAATACCAACTAACGTTGCAAACTACCAAAATGAAACAACTCACTTTGCTTGCTATGCGCAAACTAGCCTTAGCTATTTTGCTATTATTTGCTACCGTATTTGTACAACAAACAAGCGCACAATTACCTGCTTTTCCTGGTGCTGAAGGGTTTGGTAAATATGCCACAGGTGGCCGAACTGGTACCGTGTACCATGTAACTAATTTGAACAATAGTGGTACAGGTTCGCTGCGTGATGCTGTAAGTAGTTCAAACCGTATAGTGGTGTTTGATGTGGCTGGTGTGATTAAGATAACAGAGCGGCTTGTGGTATCGGCCAATATTTACCTAGCAGGGCAAACTGCACCAGGTGAAGGTATTACAGTGTATGGGAATGGCTGGTCTTTTTCTGGGTCTAGCAATACCATTTGCCGTTACATGAAAATACGCATGGGTATAGTAGGTACAAGCGGCAAAGATGCAAATGGCTTAGAGAATGGCAGCAATGTAATTTTTGATCATTGTTCTATCTCGTGGGGGCGTGATGAAAACTTTTCTATCAATACCACTACTGCAACCAATATTACTATTCAAAACTGCATTATTTCTCAAGGTTTATTAACGCACTCTGCTGGTGGCTTAATACAGTGTGATGGTGGTGTAACGCTTTACAGAAACTTGTATGCAGATAATGGCACAAGAAATAACAAAGTAAAAGGCGTAAGCCAATACGTGAACAATATAGTGTACAACTGGAAAGATGGTGCGTATATAATGGGTGGCGATTCGCAAGGAGAATCATTTGTAAATGCTACCAATAACTGCTTTATTCAAGGGCCTGTAAATGGTGTGCCACCTTTTAATGATGGCAATGCTGGCTTTCACATTTATGCTACAGATAACATAAGTGATAGTAATAGAAACGGCATATTTGACCCTTATACATTACAACCAAGTGAATACACAGGTGGCCCAGATTTTAAAGCTACACCTTACGCTTATCCTACATTGCCTACTGTGGCTGCAAATACTTTACTTACAAATGTATTACCTACCGTAGGTGCATCATTGCCATGTAGAGATTATGCCGATTACTACGTGGTAAACGAAGTAAAAACATTTGGCTTAAAAGGCGAACTAATAGCTAACGAAGCTGTGTTGCCATTTGGCGTGCCTACTGCATGGTCATTATGGGCAGGTAACGCAATACAAGATGCCGATAACGATGGTATGCCTGATACTTGGGAAACAGCAAATGGCACTAACCCTGCTGTAAACGATGCAATGGTGATTTCATCTACAGGCTATACCAATATTGAAAACTACATTAATGGTATTAGCGATAGTAACACACAACCTTACTTAAGAGCACCGCTAAATTTAAAAGCCGATTCTGCTACGCAAAATGCTATCTATTTATCTTGGTTTGATTATACCGAAAAAGAAACAGGCTATATAGTAGAGCGTAAAATAGGCGGTGTATTTGTACAAATAAGTACTACTGGTGCAAATGATAATCACTTTGTGTTATCTGGCTTACAGCCCGAAGAAATAGATACGTTTAGAGTAAAAGCGTACAATGCATCTGGTTCATCTAACTATTCTAATGTATTGGTAGCAAAAACTAAACCAATAGAAGTACCTGTGCTAGACCCAACCACATTTGTACCCGATTTGGTATGGTCTGGTGCGGTAAACCAAAACTGGGATAAAACAACCAACAACTGGCTTAGTGGTACTACGGCAAGTGCTTTTAGCGATAGCAGTAAGCTTAGCTTTTTAGATACTGGCAGCCAAACAATTAATCTTACTGCACAGATGGGTGCAAAAGATATATTGCTAAATACCAATGGTAACTATACATTTTCAGGTACTGGTTTTATTGCTGGTAGTGGCTCGCTTAATAAAATTGGTACTGGTACTGCATCGCTATTAACCAATAATAGTTACACAGGTGCTACCGTATTAAGAGCGGGTACATTAGAGATAAATAAACTTGCTAATGGTGGTTTAACAAGTTCTATTGGGGCTTCGCCAAACTATGGTTTTAACTGGGTATGGAAAGGCGGTAAATGGTCTTATACTGGTAGTAGCGTAACCACAGATAGAAATGCCATTATAGATGCAACTACTGAGTTTAATGTGGCAAATGCTGCAAGCACTGTAACCTTTACTGGCGTGCTTTCTGGCGAAGGCGGTTTGGTAAAATCTGGTCTCGGAAAATTGGTATTAAAAAGTGCTAACCCATACAATGGCGAAACAATAATAAAAGGTGGCACAATAGAAGTAATACCTGTAAGTAGCGCTACAGAGGCTGATGACATTATTAACAATAATGTAGCCATTGGTACATCAAATGTTTTGCGCTTACATGGTGGCACTTACAAAACATCTGGCGGTAGCACTACCATTTACGAAAACTATCCCTTGTATATGTATGTAGATGATAGCACTGTAAACGGTTTTGAACCATACAGAAATGCCAACATTAATTGCACGGTACATGGTAACGGTACTTTAAACTATGCCATACCTTATTTGAGAGAATTGATACAAGGTGACTGGAGCAATTTTACAGGTACACTTGTAGCAAATGGTGTAAATACCACCGACGGTAGTATTTTAATGATAGATAATGGTGTGGGCTTTCCTAGTAATAGAGTAGTAACCGCAGGTGTTACAAAAATTGCCAGCTATTCTAACAATCAAAAGTTATACTTGGGTGGCTTGTCTGGGCCTAGTGGTACAATGCTGTCTTGTGGTGGTACTAAAACCATATCTTTTGGCTTTGGCTATACTACCTATGTTGTAGGTGCTGCTGGTACCAATGAAACCTTTGCAGGTTCAATTAATAACCAACTGTATGGTAGTGCTACCAATACCGATGGCGAAACTACTATTATAAAAGAAGGCAATGGTTTTTGGCGCCTTACAGGTTCTAATCCGTATAATGGTACTACCACAATCACTGCAGGTAAATTGATTGTGAATGGTACCAATACTGGTGTAGGTAAAATAACTGTAAATGATGGGGCTATACTAGCAGGTAAAGGTAATATAGCTGCGCCAGTAGAAGTAAATGGTACACTAGAACCCGGTGATAGTTCTATTAGCACTTTTACCTTGAAAGATAAGTTAACACTGCAACCAACCGCTGTAACAGCTATTGACATCAATAAAACCAATAGCACTTGGGATATGATTAACGTAACCGGTACTATTGCTTATGGTGGTACCTTGCGTATTAATTTTACCGGTACACTAGCATCTGGCGATGTGTTTAAAATATTTACCACAACCGCAGCTATTACTGGCACTATTACACAGTTTGAGCCTGCAACACCAGGCTCAGGGTTAATTTGGAAATTTAAACAGGCCACTGGTGAGCTAGCAGTACAATCACTAAATTTTGTAGAAGCACCAACCAATTTATTATTGAATGCAACTACTTCAAATGCAACAGCTAGTAGTACTGTTAATGCTAGCTGGGTAAACAATTCTAACAACGAACTATACTTTGTACTTGAGCGTAGTACCGATAGCTTGAACTTTGTAAATATTGCGCATATTGGTACAGATACTACCAATTACAAAGACACGGGTTTAATACCAAGTACTAAGTATTTCTATCGTATTAAAGCAGTAAGTGCACTTAGCCAATCTATATACAGTGCTATTGTTGCAGTTACAACACCTGGCCTAATTACTATGCCTAGTACACCTGCAACACCATTGCCTGCTAATAATGCTACCAATGTATTTTTATCGAACAATAAGGTATCATTTACATGGTCAGGCAATTACTCTGATACCTATGCTATTTATTTAGGAACAAGTACTGGTAGCCTTACTAAACTAGCAGATATTGCAGCACTTACACCTACTTATTTATCGCCTGTTTTAAACCCAAATACTACCTATTATTGGCGCATTGATGCTACTAATATAAATGGTACAACTACTGGTACAGAATGGAAATTTAAAACTGCTAATATACCTACAGCAATAGCTGGCGATTATAGAAGTGCTACTAGTGGTAACTGGGGTGCTACAGGTGGTACACCAGTGGCAACTGCCATTTGGGAAACATACGATGGTACCAACTGGGCTACTACTACTACACCACCACCAAGCAGCACTAATACCATTACCATACGAACAGGCAATGTTGTAACATTGAATGCCACATCATTTGCCAATAACTTGGTAATAGAAAGCGGTGCTACTTTAAAATCTGGACTAGATGCAAATAATGCTGCTAGTATTAGAAACATACGAATAGGTAGCAGTATCAATAATTTTGGTACAGTAGGGTCTAGTTCTACTACTAACGATAAGGTTAATTTTCAAGGCTATAAAACTAGTGGCCAAATATTTATCACTGGTACAAGCACTTATTATTTCAGTACATTCACAGTAAATAGTATTGCAACTGTTGTAGAAGTAGTGGTAGATGCAAACCTTAACCTAACTAGTTATTTACGTGCCAATTTTGACGCAACAACAAGTACTGGTACTTTGCAAAACGATGATGATATTACTGTCACAATCAATGCCGGTAAAACAATAACCATAGGTAGCTCAGGCTATTTAATAGCTGGTAGTAGCCCTACAACTAATACAGTTGGTGAGTTTGGTAAATACACTTACAATATAAATGGTACGCTAGATATGAAAGCTACTGGTACATCTTGTGTAGTAGCACATTCTACATTGGCTAGCAATATCACTATTAATGTAAATGGTATTTGGTACTTGGGTAATGCTATACGCTTTATTACAACTGCTACCACAGCACCCACAGGTACTATTAATTTAAACATAGGCAATACCGGTATTGTAGATGCTGGTGCAAGAACAATTGGTTCTAGCAATACTGCTACTAACATAGTGGTAACTAATAGTACTATTGGGCAAACCATTTTCTTTAACATAAGTGGTAGTGGGATGCTTAAAAATAATGTTACCACCTCTGATGTACTTTACCCTATTGGCAGTAATAATACTTATAGCCCTGTAAAGCTTAATAATACTGGTACTACAGATATTATAGGTGTGAGTGTAAAAAGTACCATCGATAATACTGTGGGCGATATAACCAAGGTGGTAAACAAACAGTTTGCAGTTACCCCAACTACCGCAGGTGTAACCAATTTAGCCATTAGTTTAGGTTGGTTATTGGTAGATCAGGCAAGTGCTTTTAATCCTGCATCTGCTACGGTTATTAATCGTTATAATCAAGCCATTTATACAGAAACTTCAGCCACCGTTTCTGGTGCAGGCACCATTACAAGCCCTTATTACGCTAAAGCAAGTGGCTATACAACGTTTGCCCCATTTGTAATAAGTAACGCATCTGCCTTGCCGCTTAATCTCTTATCCTTTACTGCACGTAAAAGCAATGGCCGTATTGCAATTGAGTGGGCTACTAATAACGAAATACAAGTACTAGGTTTTGAAGTGGAAAGAAGTGTTGATGCTAATTCATTTATAAGCATTGCAAATGTTGCTGCAAAAAATGGCAATGGTTTCAACAACTATTCTGCAATTGATGCTAATACACAAACTGCAACTTGTTATTATCGTTTAAAGATAATCAATACAGATGGTAGTTATCAGCACAGCAATATTGTCAATGTGAGTGGTACGCAATTAACTACATTAAAAGCTTATCCTAACCCTACAACTAATGGCTTTGTATTGCGGCATCCAATGGCAAATACTAGCACTACCATTAACTTGTACAATGTACATGGGCAATTGATAAAAACCGTAACAGCCGCAGCTTTTGCAACGCAAACTACCATCGTTACAAGCAATCTGGCAAGTGGTAGCTACATACTTGTATTTAATAATGGTGTAGCAAATACATTAACGTTTGTGAAGCAATAACTTAGTTTGTTCATCCATCAAAAAAGCTACCCAATACATCATTGGGGCGCTTTTTTTATTATTTTAACCGTCTCATTTTTTAAACCTACCATTATGAAAAAAATCTACCTACTTCTTATGTTTCTTGGTATTGTTGTTATTGCATTTTCGCAAACCAATAAAGAAGAGCAAGCCATTAAAGCGTTGCTTGAAAAAGAATCGGCTACATGGCGTGCCAAAGATGTTGCAGGCCATGCGGCTTGCTGGCAAATACGCCCTTATAGTAGAATATTGGTATCAACAGGTAATGGCCAAGTGATAGATGTGCCACCAATGGCTATGGTGCAGCCAAAGCCTGAAAATATGGGTGATGGTGGTACATCGGTAAACGCTAATTATACTTTTAGCATACAACAAAATAGTGCGTGGGTAAGCCACCAAGAGTTATCTATTTCTGCCACAGGTAAGCAAACTAAAACCTACGAAATACGCTTGCTAGAAAAGATAGATGGCCACTGGAAATTGGTGGGGCAATCTATTATGGTGCAACAACCTATTAAGCCATAAAGTTGTTGTAATGTTGCGTGTTAAATAATTATTTGCGTAAAACATTTATCAATGCCTTTTTTACAAATAGCCGATGTGCCTGTTACCGATATTATTGAAGGTTATCACGCCCAGTTTATACATACAGATAGTATGACTTTTAGTTTTATAGAGGTAGATGCCAATAGTGCTTTGCCTTTGCATAGTCACCCACACGAGCAAGTGAGCCAAGTTATTTCTGGTAAGTTTAAACTAACGGTAGATGGCGTTTCAAAAGTATTAGAACCAGGTGATGTAGCTGTTATTCCATCGAATGTGGTGCATGGTGGTGTTGCTATTTCCAATTGTAAATTGCTAGATGTATTTACACCTGTAAGGGAAGATTATTTACAAAAAAGTTTGGCTGCTGCTAAGAAATAGGAACGCTGATTATGGCATGAATTTGGTGTAGCTGTGCGCAAATTATACACCCATGCAACTTAAAAAGCGACATAAAATATTGATAGTTTTTGTGGTAATACTTGTAATAGGGTTGATACTACCACAGCATTATCAAATGCCAGTTGAAGGTGCTACCAAAAGTGATTATGACCAAGATTCTTTTTGGTTTTATCCTTGGGGCAAATCGGTAACTCACAAAGGCGTAGATATTTTTGCAAATGCTGGTACAACAGTTCATCCCGCCACAAGTGGTTTAGTTGTTTACACTGGTCAAATTTCAATGGGTGGTAATGTAGTATTAGTGCTTGGCCCTAAATGGCGTTTGCATTATTATGCACACCTAAAAGAAATCAAGACACATCGATTTGCATTTGTAAATAATCATTCTACTATCGGCTCTGTGGGTGCTACTGGCAATGCTCTAGGAAAGCCGCCTCATTTACATTATACCATTGTTAGCATTTTACCTTACTTCTGGAAAATTGATAGAGGCATAATGGGCTGGAAAAAGATGTTTTATCTTAACCCAATTACTTATCTAAACGAAACATTTAACAGCTAGTATCTTACTTCATCATTTGCTGCAACTGCAACATTGCAGCAGTGTTAATGCTATCATTTAGCGAAGCTGCTATGTCGTTTTTCTCGTCAGTAGTTAAGTGAAAACTAAGGCTAGCTCTTGCGGCTTCTTTGGTAGGTATGTATTGAAAAGATACTCGTTTAAAATTGTTGCCATAACTACGGTGTAAATATTCTATTGCATCGTGCTGGTAATAATCTTGCATTTTAAACCAGTTGGTTTGCAATAGTAAAAATGGCTTTGTAAAAAAACTTACAATGCTGTTGCCATCCATCGGTTTATCCCAATCGTCCATGGCTCTATCACGTATTTGAATTAGTACTACAGCACTTGTATTTGCTTGTAGCCAATCTTTAAAAGTTTCTATAAAACGCAGTGTTGTTTCTTGCCCAAAATTATCTCGTAAGCCCGCATCTACTACATCAATAATAGGATTGGTAGGTAGCCACACATTAGGCAGTACATAAGGAAAGGTAGCGTTCATGCGCAAGGCACTAAGCACTCTAATATTGGTACTGCCTTGTTTAGCAAATAAGCTATTAAAATCAACCGCATCTGCTTGGTAGGTAGTTAAGCGATTGCTATCTGTAACAGGCTGCATTAAAAAGCGCATAGGCTCGGTGCCAATAATCATTTTTCTACCATCTCTAGAAATAACCGAACTGTACAGCATGGTAGGAATATTGGCCGCTACTTCATCTTTTAAGTAATCTTTTAAAGGCTTGTTTAGTAGGTTATTGGTGTTGATATTTAGTTGCTGTTCAAAAGCATAGCCTCTATCTTTTGTGTACTTAATATTGTTGTTGGTAAATTTTTGTGCGGGGCCTAATATATCTCTTGCTACAAATGATGAGAACAGAGGATTTAAGAGGTCTTTAGAAATGTCATCTACATAAGTTTTTTGAAAGAGATTGATGGGCTTGCCTTGCAGCTTTTGCAAATACAATTCACGATAATAAGCAGCACCAAGCATGCCCCCCGAAGCACCATTTATTAGCATGGTTTGGCGCATTAATGTACCGCCCATAATACTATCAATGCGTTGCAAGGTATGCATGGTAAATGTAGCACTACGTGTGCCTCCACCACTTACATTAATAATGTACATGATGGGCTTATTGGTGGTTTGTTGTTGCTTCCAATGGTTGAGACGTTGTAAAAATAGTTGCTTATCTGCCTGTTGATTACTATCGCTTGCAAGTGCTTTAATGGTTTCAGAATTATACAGTGGCCTATTGCCTTTTGTTTGATAAGCAAGACCATAAGCTTTGTTTCGTGGATCAAAATATTCATGCTCGTACAAGTAGTTGAACACTAGAAAAGCAAGCAATAATACAGGAATACTCCAATTTTTTAAAAGGATAGAAAAAGCACCGCCAACCGCTACTAATATTGCAAAGAGTAAGGTAATACTAGCGGCTGCAGGTATTATAAATAGTGGATAATCTAAGAAGAAACTAATGCCTACCAAAAATATAAAAGCAATTAGAATGGCATGTGCAGATGCCAAATGGTGTCGCTTAAAAATGCTGTTTAAATAATCGTCTGAATAGTGCCGTACATCTCGTGGCTTACGCAATTGAAACATGGCACTTAAAAACCAATCAACTCTTATGTCATCATGTTTTATTGGTAATTTCTTTCGGCTTACTACACGGTTGTAATGCTTATTGGCACTAGTAATTACCGCCACCATACTGCGATAAATGGTTTTATCGGCTGAAAAAAAATACAAAAATCCTACGGCAATAGCAGCCATTAAACCAACAATAAAGCCCATTGCAAGTAGTATGATACTTGTAGTAGAAATGTATTCTTCTTGCTGCTCGTACTTAATGGCTTTAAATAAATAGTACAGTAAAAATGTTACCGGAATAATGGCATTGTTGATACAATATTTTAAAAATGGTTGTGCGGTTGTAGCTAAAAAACGTACTACTTTACTGTGTAAAATAAATGTAGTGATGTTCCAACTCATAATGAATACGCCAATGGCAACACCCACAATAAACGAACTGAAAAAACTTACGTTGCCCATGTATTCTGGCGCAAGAAATAAAGACACCGCACCAAAACTGCTCATAAAATTGCCCGCTATGGTGGCAAATAATATGTACCAAAATACAAGAAATATTTGGTAGCGTTTAAAATGCAATAAAAGTAATTGTATGGGCAAGCTATACCAAAAGCCAATAAGATACTTCTTCATGGGCAAGCGAATTTATACACAACAAAGTAGTGTAAAATAGCAAGATTGCCTGCTATTTATTTTACCCTTAGCTGTAAAAAATTGTTAAACACTACTGCCACTAGTATTGACGATACAAGCAAATGTGCAGGTTGTGCCGCTGCCGGAAAATTTACATACACTAATACAATACCTACAACAATTTCTAACAGTATTACGCCAATGGTATTTTTAAAACGTACCGCAGTTTTAAACACTAATCTCGATTGTAAGTAAGCATAAATGGCAAGGGCAACAATTACTAAAGAAAAACTTCTGTGAATGTAGAAATAGAGGTTCAATTGATCTACCCAGCCACTACGGTTTAAGTAGTTTAAATGTTCGGCTATCGAGTCTATTTGTGTACGCACATTGGTACCAAGTACTATTTGGGCAAATACAAGCAATAGCAATACCACATTGAGGTTTACAGTTTTTTGAGACGTAAATACCAAGCGTTTACCTTTTACCAAAAACATAATGTACAAGCATAAAAATACCATAGCCAATGCACCAAATAGGTGTAGCGATATTTTAAGTGCCGCTAAGTTGCTATCAACCACAGTTTTACCAAGCCAAGCCTGAAAACCTGTTAAAACTAGTAAGGCAAAACTGAACAATGCTATACGTTTTTGCTGATGCCAATACCGCAAACTCCAAATAAATTGAATGACTATAAAAATGCCTAATAAAGCACCTAACAAACGATTGAGGTACTCAATCCAAGTATTTAAAACATTGAATACTGCGTAATTGTGCTTCTCGTATTGCTTCCAATTAGTAGGGTTAAATGTGGAACCACTTATAAATTTTTCTTGGGCGTATTTTAAGCTATCGTTGTAAATAATAAACTGCCCTTTTTTATAAGCATGGTTGGGCTTAAATAGCACTTCTTCAAAAGCGGTTGGTGGTATGGCTTTGCCAAAACAAGTGGGCCAATCGGGGCAGCCCATACCGCTTTGCGTAGTGCGTACAACGCTTCCTGCAATAATTACCAAAAACACATTTACCAGTACAAACCATTGGTATATTCTAAAACTTCTTGTAGTAATCATTGCCAAATAATTAAGGCTGTAAAGTTAGGTTCAATAGCACTTACGCATGAATGTCTGTTAAAACAAACGGCTGCTTATTATTGTTAGTGAACAACAAAAAGCCGTTTAAATAGTGAGGTAAAAAAGTTGTTTATTCTTCTATTTTTTCGTACTCGCCTTGTAATGCGTACCAGCCAAATATTGCTAAGCCAATGGCTATTGGAATAAATATGGCAATGAAAATACCCCATTGAATTTTAGTATCGATAACGGGTTTCTTTTGCATTTCGTGCCATGCTGTAACTACTAAATAGTATAAACTTAAAGGGCCTAATACTAGCCAAACAATGCCAAGATATTTTTTTATTGCGTTCATAATAATTTGTGATTGAAATGATTTGAATGATTACAAGATTGGTTAAGAATATTAATGATGCTTTTGCATTAAGGCAACATCATTGAATATCATTTTAATCATGAGAATCAGCGGTTACTTTTTTGTTTGTTATATACACTGCACCAATTACCAAGCATACTGTTGCTACAATTATTGGGTAAGCCAAACCTGCCAACTTATCATTTGTGTAAATGGTAGTTAGTAGCGTTGCAATAAAAGGCGTTAAGCCGCCAAACACACCATTGCCTATGTGATAAGGCAAACTCATAGATGTGTAGCGAATTTTTGTAGGAAACATTTCAACCAAAAAGGCGGCAATAGGCCCGTACACCATGGTTACATATACAATCATGATGAATACCAAGCCTATCATTTTCCAATAACTACTGCTGCCAAGCGTTTTAACAGTAGTTAAAGCAACCGGCAATTTTAAGTTAAGTGTAGCTACATCGCTAGAATCTCTAACGGTTTTAGTAATAGTAGTGCCATCGGCGTAGTAGTTTGTGGTAGAAATTACGCTTACAAATGCCTTACTATCTTTTACAGGGTACGAAATAGATTCAATCTTTTTACTGTCAACTATTTCTACTTTGTTTTTCTCGTTGCTAAGTTCTAGTAAGCCCGAAAACAAAGGCTTGTAGGTAACAACTGCTAGTAACATACCTACTAGCATAATCCATTTACGACCAATTTTATCGCTCCAACCACCAAACAAAACAAAGCCTGGTGTAGCAAATACAATGGCCCAAATTAATATGGTTCTGCTTTGTTCAAAGTTTACCTTACATACATTTTCAATAAAGCTTTGAGCGTAAAACTGCCCTGTGTACCAAACAACACCTTGACCCATAGTTGCGCCAAACAATGCAAGCAATACCATCTTTAAGTTTTGCTTTTTACCAAAGCTTTCTTTTAAAGGATTGGTAGAGGTTTTGCCTTCGGCTTTCATTTTGCTAAACAATGGGCTTTCGCTCATTTTTAAGCGTATGTAAATAGACAAACCAACCAATGCAATAGATACCCAAAAAGGAACTCGCCAGCCCCAATTGTTAAACGTATCTACGCCTAAAAATTTGCGTGTTAATAATATTACTCCAAGCGATACAAACAAGCCCAATGTGGCTGTGGTTTGTATCCAACTGGTAAAATAACCACGTTTATTAGCAGGCGAATGTTCGGCCACATAGGTAGCTGCGCCACCATATTCGCCACCTAGTGCAAGCCCTTGAATTAAGCGCAACAGCAACACTAAAATTGGCGCTACATAACCAATTTTAGCGAAAGATGGTATTAAGCCAATGGCAAATGTAGAACCGCCCATTAATACGAGCGTTAATAGAAAAGTGTATTTTCTTCCTACAATATCGCCTAGCCTTCCAAATACCAATGCGCCAAAAGGCCTAACAATAAAGCCTGCGGCAAATGTGGCTAATGTACTAAGCAAAGCTGCTGTAGCATTGGTTGAAGGAAAAAACTGCGCTGCAATAATTGGCGCAAGGCTACCAAAAATGTAAAAGTCGTACCACTCAATTAGGGTACCCATTGATGAGGCCATAATTACTTTTCTAATGGCACTGCTGTTTAATTCCATAAGGCGTTAGTTGTGTTGCTAAATAAAAACTAGTTTATTAATTGGGCTTATTGTTAACCACTATCCATCCAAAACCATAAAACGCCTTCTAATATTTCAATGCCCAAGACCCTCTATTTTATACTTACTCAAACAAAAAATAAGTGCCTCTTTTCTAAAAATATAATGAAGGGTGTTTTGGGTCTATCTTTAGTAATTGATAATTTTTGTTTGCTAATTTTTGCACGTTATTAAGCTGTTCCGAATAACATTTACAAAAAAACGGTGTCGTAAAATGATTCAAGGTTGCGTAAATTTTCCATCCTTCAAATTTTGAATTGCTTGTTCAGCAAGGCTTGCTAATTTATTAAACTGAATATTGCTTGCAATGGCATTATCCTGTTTTTTAAATGTTTGCCAACCTTCAAAATGTTGGCAAACATTGGCTTTCAGCCGAAAAAAAATTATGCACTCCTTCTCTATATTGTTTAAAATCTACTGAAAATAATTTTGTAACTGAGTATTCAAGTTTTAATAAACTATCCATAAACACCGTTTTAAAATTGATTTGGTATTAATTCAGGTTTTGAAAATACAGAATAAATTGATAGCACACACACTCTTACTATTTCATGGTAATAATAAATTCCTTTTTAATTATTGCTAGCATCAAATTATCTTCATCACCTCAATAACAAAAGTATTTAGCTAGCTATGTCATATCCTTACCAGATTAATTCGTTTGAAGAATATCAAGCAGCGTATAAAAAAAGTGTAGAAAATCCCGAAGGCTTTTGGGGCGAAATTGCTAGCAATTTTTTGTGGCGCAAGCAATGGGATAAAGTGCTTAACTGGAACTTTAAAGCACCAACAATTGAATGGTTTAAAGGTGCCAAACTCAATATTACCGAGAACTGTATTGATAGGCATTTAGATGAATTAGGCGAAAAGCCAGCCATCATTTGGGAGCCAAATAATCCTGATGAAAGAACCCGTGTAGTAACCTATAATCGTTTGCATAAAAGGGTTTGCCAATTTGCACAAGTACTAATAAACAATGGCGTTAAAAAAGGCGACCGTGTATGTATTTACATGGGTATGGTACCCGAACTAGCTTACGCAATACTTGGTTGTGCTAGAATTGGGGCTATTCACTCGGTTATTTTTGGTGGCTTTTCTGCGCAAAGTATTGCCGATAGATTGTACGATGCTGGTGCAGAATTTATTGTAACCTGCGATGGTGCTTATCGTGCCGAAAAAGTAATACCCCTTAAAAGCGTAATAGACGATGCCTTGATTGGTAATAGAACGGTAAAAAAAGTAATTGTTTACACACGTACTAGAACACCAGTAGCGATGCTAAAAGGCAGAGATGTATGGTGGGAAGACGAAATGGAATACGCCGAACATCAAGTAGAAAAAGATGGCGTAGTTAGCTTTTCGGCTGCAGAAATGGATGCAGAAGATCCACTGTTTATTTTGTACACAAGTGGCAGTACTGGTAAGCCTAAAGGCGTGGTACATAGTTGCGCAGGATACATGGTGTACACCAATTACACGTTTGTGAATGTGTTTAATTATCAACCTGGCCAAGTACATTTTTGTACAGCAGATATTGGCTGGATTACAGGCCACTCTTACATTGTGTACGGGCCTTTAAGCGCCGGTGGTACAAGTTTAATGTTTGAAGGCGTACCTACTTATCCTAACGCCGGTAGATTTTGGGATATTGTAGACAAGTACAAAGTGCATATTTTATACACAGCACCTACTGCTATTAGAAGCTTAATGGGCTTTGGTTTACAGCCTTTGCAAGGCAAAGATTTATCATCGTTAAAAGTACTAGGTACAGTAGGCGAACCAATTAATGAAGAAGCATGGCATTGGTACGATGAAAATATTGGTAAGAAGAAATGCCCAATAGTAGATACTTGGTGGCAAACAGAAACAGGTGGCGTTTTAATAAGTAATATCGCTGGTATTACACCATCAAAACCAGGCTGGGCCACATTGCCACTACCTGGTGTACAAATGGTATTGGTAGACGATAAGGGCCAAATTGTAGAAGATGGTGAGGGCGAAACTGTAAGCGGCAACTTGTGTATTAAAGCACCTTGGCCTTCTATTTTGCGTACTACTTATGGCGATCATGAACGCTGCCGTGTAAACTATTTTGCTACCTATGAAAATTTGTATTTTACTGGTGATGGTGCACTAAGAAATAAAGATGGTTTTTATAGAATTACAGGTAGGGTAGATGATGTACTAAATGTAAGCGGCCACCGTATTGGTACCGCAGAAGTTGAGAACGCTTTAAACATGCACGCTGGTGTAATAGAAAGTGCTGTAGTGGGCTATCAACACGATATTAAAGGGCAAGGTATTTATGCGTATGTGGTGCTAGATAAAATTCATGGCTCGCACAATAACGATGAAACCCTTACCAGAAAAGATATTTTACAAACCGTAACTAGGGTAATTGGTGCTATTGCTAAACCAGATAAAATACAGTTTGTAACTGGCTTGCCTAAAACAAGAAGTGGTAAAATTATGCGTAGAATTTTGCGAAAAATTGCAGAAGGCGAACTTGAAAATTTAGGTGATACTTCTACATTACTAGACCCAAGTGTGGTTGATGAAATTAAAAACAATAAGCTATAACTAGCAATAGTTGTAGCCAAAAAAAAGCCCTGCAATTATTATAACTGTAGGGCTTTTTTTTATTGTTGATTAACGTTTGTTTTTAAAAAAATCCTTCATCAGTTTGGCACATTCAAAAGCCAAAATACCAGGTATAATTTCTGTTTTAGGATGCAAAGGGCTGCTGCTTGTAAATTTTCTGTAGCCATTTTTTTCATCGGTTGTACCGTACACAATTTTACCAATTTTGCCCCAATACATTGCACCGCAACACATTAGGCAAGGTTCTACCGTTACGTACAACGTAGCATCTGGTAAATATTTACTACCAAAAGCATTGTAAGCGGTAGTAAGTGCCAATATTTCTGCATGTGCTGTGCTGTCGTTTAGCATTTCTACTTGGTTGTGGCCCTTGGCAATAATTTTATTATTTACCACTACCACAGCACCTACAGGCACTTCATCTTTATAAAAAGCTTCTTCGGCCTCTCTTAAAGCTTGGCGCATAAAATACTCATCCGAAAATTTAACATCATCAAACATTTGCGCAAAATAATCATTTGTTGAAAGCTGTGTAAAAAAGATGAACTTGGCAACTTGTTTAATCTATTTTCTGGTGTACTAAAAATCTATCCATGACCCCTAGACAACGCATTTTAAAAGCCATTTATCCACTAATAATGTTGAAGGGAAAATTATTTCCTTCTAAAATTGATGTTCAAAAAAATGTTTTACAAGCACCTAGTACTACATCTATTTACCACTTAGAATTGGTACTAAATAATGGTTCTACCATTACTTTAAGTAAATACAAAGGGCAGAAATTGGTAATTGTAAATACTGCTAGCAACTGCGGCTATACTGGCCAATACAATGAATTAGAAAATGTTTTTACTGAGTATAAAGGCAAAGTGATGATGCTTGCTTTTCCTGCCAACGATTTTAAAAACCAAGAAACCGCTGCTGATAGCACTATTGCACAGTTTTGCAAAGTGAATTATGGTATTAGTTTTCCTATAGCGCAAAAAACCAACGTTGTCAAAAGTGCTAGTCAGCATCCAATTTTTCAGTGGCTTTCTAGCAAAGAAAAAAACGGTTGGTGTAGTCAAGCACCCACCTGGAATTTTTGCAAGTACGTAATTAATGAGGAAGGCATTTTAACCCATTTTTTCTCGCAAAATATTTCGCCTACGAGTAAAGTATTTTTAGAATCGCTAGTTTAAGAGATGGCTAAAAAGTTGGTGCTAGTAACATGTATGTAAATTTATAAACCCTATCGAATTAATCAATTGCCATGCTTACAAAAAACGACATTGAACGGTATTTTATTGCCGAAAAAAGCGACGCCCGTATTTTTATAATTATTGGAATAGTGTCTGTTGTAATTGGTATTTTAGCCCTTCTTATTTACAAATCTCAAGCTTACAAAGGTGCAGCGTTGCCATTAATTGTTATTGGTTTAATACAAATAATTGTTGGCTACGCTACCCTTAAAAAATGCGATGTTGATAGGGTGCGTATGGTGTATGCTTATGACATGAACCCGAGTGAAATTAAATCGTATGAATTGCCACGAATGAATGTGGTAAACAAAAATTTTACAACTTACCGCTTGCTTGAAATTGGGTTGGTAATAGCAGGATTAATGCTAGTTTTCTACAACAGTTTTTTTGCGTTACCTAAATACAAACAAGCACAAGAATATTCGTTTTTTTATGGCTTAGGTATTGCATTAGCCATTGAAGCAGTTATTTTATTAAGTACCAATTTTTTTGCTGAAAAACGTGCTGCCAAATACACAACACAAATTAAAAGCTACGTTCAAGCACCCGAAATTGCTAGATAAATTCTTTAACCTTTAAAGCCAATTAAACCTTCAACTGCTTTGTCTAAGGTATTTTTTTGCTTCGCAAAACAAAAGCGCAGTACTTGGTTGTCTGTACCATCTTTATAAAAAGCAGATACTGGTACCGTTGCAATGCCATGATGTTTTGTGAGGTAAATGGCTAAATCTTTATCTGCCAAATTACTTAACCCTTTGTAGCTATAACACTCAAAATAGCTACCGTGCGATGGTATTAATTTAAAAGCCGTGTTAGTCATCAAGTTTCTGAAATAATCACGTTTCTGTTGCAACGTTGCACCAAGTAATAAATAGGCCTCTTTGTTGGTAATGTATTCGGCTAATGCTACTTGCTTTGGTGTATCGCAACTAAAACAATTATACTGGTGTACTTTTCTAAACTCGGCCATTAAACTTGGTGCAGCAATACAATAGCCCAATTTCCACCCTGTGCAGTGGTATGTTTTGCCAAAAGAAAAGCATACAAAACTGCGTTCTAGTAAGTCTTTGTGGCGCAAAATACTTTCATGCCTAATACCATCATATATCAAATGCTCGTACACTTCATCGCTTAAAATAACAATGTTGGTATTAGCCACAATGCTTTTTAATGCTACAATATCTTGTTCGCTAAGCACACTACCAGATGGGTTATGTGGGCTGTTAATCATTATTATTCTTGTTTTGCTTGTAACCTTTGCCCTCACTTCATCCCAAGGGATTGAATACGCTGGATATTGTAATGCAATGCGTACCGCAACACCGCCATTTACTTCAATATTTGGTATGTAACTATCGTATGCTGGTTCAAAAACAATTACTTCGTCACCGGGCTGCAATACGGTAGTTAGTGCGGTGTAAATGGCATAAGTACCACCAGGTGTAACGGTTATTTGTGTATCTGGGTGAATATTGGTTTGATACAATTTCGCTACTTTTTCTGCCAATCTTTCTCTTAAAAGCGGTAAGCCATTCACGTGGGCATATTGGTTAAAACCATCACGCATGGCTTTAGCTACAAGCTCTGTGAGTGTTTCGCTCATCATAAAGTCTGGAAAACCTTGCCCTAAGTTTACAGCTTTGTGTTGTATTGCTAACTGGCTCATCACTGTAAAAATAGTAGTGCCTACATTGGGTAACTTCGATTGAATGTGCATCAGAAATATAAATTGAGATTACTTGCTTCTAAGGTTTTTGTAAATTTTTATAGCACTCATTACTATGGCAACAAAACAAGCTAAGCCCACTAAGCCCCATACCAAACTTATTGCTTGCTTAACTACCACAAGCATTACAATTACTATTAAAAATATGGTTGCAACTTCGTTCCATACACGCATTTGCTGCGACGAATATTTAAACACGCCTTTTATTTGCTGCTTAAATAAAACGTGCAGCGTATAAAAATAGACGTACAAAAAAACTACGAAAATTAGCTTTAATAATAACCATCTGCTACCAGCATTTAATAAGCCATATTGCCAATGATGCATAAAGAAAATGGCGGGCCCAAATATGAGTGTTAGTAAAGCCGAAGGCCATGTAATACCATACCATAAACGCTTCATCATTATGGCAAATTGCTCACGTAATGCTTGCCTAGCGGCTTCGGGTTTTTCACCTGCCTCTATATTGTA
The DNA here is from genome assembly GCA_030053925.1 of Flavobacterium sp. Lineage (GTDB taxonomy): Bacteria > Bacteroidota > Bacteroidia > Chitinophagales > Chitinophagaceae > Parasediminibacterium. Next base: position 163 of record JASGCX010000071.1, on the reverse strand, counting down.
AATGAATAAGCGAGGCATGTAAAACATACCCGCAAACCATGTAACGATGAAGATGATGTGGAGGGCTTTGAGATATAAATACATGTTCTGAAAGGTGAAACGTGAAAGGTGAAACGTGAAACGTGAAACGTGAAAGGTGAAACGTGAAAGGTGAAACGTGAAA
>JASGCX010000070.1 GCA_030053925.1 Flavobacterium sp. | reverse complement strand
TTTCACCATTCACTTTTCACCATTCACTTTTCACCATTCACTTTTCACCATTCACCATTCACCATTCACCATTCACCATTCACTTTTCACCATTCACTTTTCACTACCAGGATGATACTGCTGTTCTACATGCTTTAGTACATCTTCTTTATAAAACAATACTTCTTTAAAAATGCCTTTGGTGTACATTTCTGCTTGATCGTAAAAGTGTGGCGAGTTAGGGTTGCCACTATTTCCACCAGCCAATAAAGACTTAGCTGTTACACGTTTACCAAACTCTACAGCACACACAAAACTATTACCACTTTCGCCATAGCGCTTAGTAGTGCCAGCAAATGTGCGGCTTTTGTACGATGGTAATTGCCCCCATAATGCCGATGCAAAAGGCACAGGCAAGCTTGGTGCCGCATCGCTGTATTGGTTTTGTATATTGCCACTTAGGCGTTGAAAGCGGTTCACTTCGCCCCAAGGCATTTGCCATTTACCAAACTTTGTAGTTAATTCTTGCAATACTGTTTGTAGTGGTGCTAATAATTGTTGTGGTGTAGCAGTAGCAGCAAATAATTTGGTGGCTTTTACTTGGTCTAATTCGCCGGGGTTAATGTATATTTTGGTAATACTTGGCCCTAGCTTCTGCGCCCATTCTACCGCCAAAGTAGTAGCAACAGAATTTATACCCGCATGGTAATCCCACTGCTTTAACACAGTAATGGCATCTTGCAATTGTCCATAATTTGCAGCCGTTTCGTAGGCTTTCAACAACGCAGGTACTAGCACTTCAAAGGCAGATAACTTAGTATCGTAGCCACTAGCAATTACTTTATCAATAGTGTATTGCGAGCCTTGGCTTAATACACGTACCGCATTAATGCCTCTAAAATTTTCACCGTCGGGTGCCATATACGTAGGATAATTTGCTTGCTTAGGGCTACTGCTACCACTAACCGAGAAAGGTGTTGAATTGCAGTTTTGTAAAAAACCACTAGCAGGGTTATATTGGTGTACAATATCGGCTACCATGTGTAAGCCTTGCCATTCGGTAGCTTTAATAGTACCATCTACAGGCTTAGCCCAGTTGTAAGCGGTATCTCTTTTAGGCATATAATTACCATGCCAGTAAGCAATATTGCCTTTATCATCTGCAAAAACGGTATTGTTACTAGTATTCGCTTTTAGGTACATGGTACGCTTAAAATCTTCAAAACCTTTGGCTTTGGTACGAAGCCAACTTTGCTCAATACTTGTTATAGAACGATTAAATGAACGCAGACTTATCCATTTGCCATCACGTTTGGCCATTATTGGTCCATGGTGGGTGAAGAAAGTAGCGAACACTTTTGTATGTAAGCTATTGCCCTGCTTGTACTTTATACTAATGTACTTTTGAGTTACAGGCAATAACTTACCATCGTATTGATACTGCAAGCCTTTGGCATTAGTTACTATTTTTTCGGCGTACATATCTGCCACATCTACATTGCTGCTAGTGTGTATCCAACCGCAATGCTCGTTAAAACCTTGGTACACAAAAAACTGCCCCCAAGTAACTGCACCATAGGCATTTAAACCTTCATCGCTTACTACTTGTACTTCGGGCCTAAAGTAAAAGGTAACATGTGGGTTAATATATAAAATAGCATTGCCCGATGCCGTTTTACTAGGTGCAATTGCAAAACCATTAGAACCAGTTTCTACATCGGTATTTTTAACCACTGCGGCTGCTATTGCGCTTTTATCATTACCATAAAATTGTTTTAGTTCTGCTGTGCTAATATCGGCAGTATTAATAGCACCAATGCTGCCATCGGTCCACAATAAGGCGTACCAAGGTTTAAAGCGTTTGAGCATAATAGGCTTTACACTTGGGTGCTTGTATAGGTAGAAATTAATACCATCGGCAAAGGCATTTAAAAGCTTCTTTAGCCAAGGCTTTGCTTTGTTGTAATCGGCAACGGCTTCTGTAGAATCTATCAATAATTTAATCAGCAAATCATCGTACAAACTGGCTTCGCCTTTCACTTCAGACAAGCGACCCAATTTTTCTATGTAGTTCATTTCTACACGTTTAAAATCGTCTTCGCATTGTGCATAGAGCAAGCCAAAAACCGCATCAGCATCGGTTTTGCCGTAAATATGTGGTGTACCATAATTGTCACGAATAATGTTTACTTGCTTGGCTTGCGCTTGCCAGCGAGCAATTTCGGTAGGTGTAAATTGTTGGGCTTTGGTGGCAAAAGCCATTACAATTAAAAAGCTACTTAACGCTATCTTCATACATGGTTTGTTTGGTAGATGGTGTAAGATAATTGAAAAATGCGCATTGTGTAGTAGTTTTTGATGAATGCATGCCACATTATTAAGGCTTAAACCCTCCATAGTTGATAGTTCATAGTTGATAGTTCATAGTTGATAGTTCATAGTTGATAGTTGATAGTTCATAGTTCATAGTTGATAGTTGATAGTTCATAGTTCAGAGTTCAGAGTTCATAGTTCAGAGTTCAGAGTTGATAGTTCAGAGTTGATAGTTCAGAGTTCAGAGTTCATAGTTGATAGTTCAGAGTTCATAGTTGATTGTTGATAGTTCATAGTTCATAGTTGATAGTTCATAGTTGATAGTTCATAGTTGATAGTTCATAGTTCATAGTTGATAGTTCATAGTTGATAGTTCATAGTTCATAGTTCATAGTTCATGGTTCATAGTTGATAGTTCATAGTTCATAGTTGATAGTTCATAGTTCATAGTTGATAGTTCATAGTTGATAGTTCATAGTTGATGGTTCATAGTTCATAGTTCATAGTTCATAGTTCAGAGTTCAGAGTTCAGAGTTGATAGTTGATAGTTCAGAGTTCAGAGTTCAGAGTTCAGAGGGTGCTGGGGAAAGCTTAACTGATTGACACAGTTTAAATTACATTCCCTCCCCTATCAACCAACTACCAACATCAATGCGATTTCTACCAACATCAATTCAACTTCAACCAACATTAATGCGATTTCTACCAACATCAATTCAACTTCAACCAACATCAATTCAACTTCAACCAACATTAATGCGATTTCTACCAACATCAATTCAACTTCAACCAACATCAATGCTGCTTCTATCAACATCAATGCTATTTCTACCAACATCAATTCAACTTCAACCAACATCAATACTGCTTATACCAACATCAATACTGCTTCTACCAACATCAATGCTGCTTCTACCAACATCAATTCAACTTCAACCAACATCAATGCTGCTTCTACCAACATCAATGCTGCTTCTACCAACATCAATACTGCTTCTACCAACATCAATACTACTTCTACCAACATCAATGCTGCTTCTACCTACATCAATGCTGCTTCTACCTACATGAATTCGATTTCTACCAACATGAATGAAAGATGCCGATACTATAAACTTAAAACTTAAAACTTAAACCTGTTAGGCAATTACATCCGCTTTGATTATTTGCCAAAATTCTCAAGCAGTCAATTTTCTTATTAAGTTTGGTGCATGAGATATTTATTGCTAATTTTTTGTTGCTATACCATGCAAGCATTTGCCCAAAACAAACAGCCTTCAAAAAAAGATGTGCACTTGATAGAACAATTGATGCGTACCAAACCGGAACAATTTAGTAGCATACTAAACACTAAAGACAGCCTGCGCTTACAAATTATTTATACCAAAATAGATAGAGATAAACACAACAAGCCCAGGTTTACCGATTACACATTTAACCTTAACAACAATACCTACTTCTACCCGGCTAGTACGGTTAAAATGCCTATTGCTTTTTTGGCTTTAGAAAAACTGAAAAGCCTTGAAAAATATGGTGTAGATATGAATAGCACTATGATAACTGATAGTAGTTTTAGTGGTCAGGATAAGGTGTACACAAACCCTACAGCAAAAGACAGCAAAGCATCGGTAGCTAACTATATTAAGCAAATATTTTTGGTTAGTGATAACGATGCTTTTAATAGATTGTATGAGTTTTTGGGGCAAGCTTATATACAGCAAAAGCTAGCAGACAAAGGCTTTACAGATGTTGCCATTAGGCATCGCTTACAAATAAGCCTTACCAACCAACAAAACAGAGCCACCAATGCTATTAGCTTTTACGATAGCACTGGTAAATTATTGTACAAGCAAGAAGGGCAATACAGCAATGCCATTTTTGCAAAACTAGATGCAGCCATAGGCAAGGGCTACTATAAAGGCAGCAAGCTTATTAACCAACCATTTAATTTTAGTGAGAAAAACAGGGTGTACTTGCAAGATTTACACCACCTACTTCAAAGCGTATTATTTGCAGATGCTGTACCAAATAAGCAACGGTTTAATCTCTCTGCATTTGACTACAATTTTGTAAAACATTGGATGAGTGCTTACCCCAAAGAAAGTGCTTATCCTAATTACGATACGGCAAACTATTGGGATGCCTATTGCAAGTTTCTGCTTTTCGGTAGCGAGAAAGGTAGCTTACCGCCTAATATTCGTATCTTTAACAAAGTGGGTGATGCTTATGGCTTTTTAACAGATGTGGCTTACATAATAGATACTGATAAAAAAGTAGAATTTATGTTAAGTGCCACGCTGCTGTGCAATAAAGACGAGATATTTAACGACGATAAATACGATTACGAAACCGTTGGCTTTCCCTTTATGAAAAATATTGGGCAGTTGATTTATAACTACGAATTAAATCGCAAACGAAAATATATCCCCAACTTGCAGTCATTCACAATAAACTATGCCCAAGATTAGTTTATAGTAAAATAAGCGCCCACCATCTACCGCATGCCGCATACAATGTGCCATATTTAACAGCTATGGCGTTATATTACCTACTACAGGTAAAATAATAAACCGTTAAACACATACATGAAAACAAAATTTTTCATTGTTGTTTACTTAGCACTGGCCTTAGCGGCCTGTGTAAAAGTAATTAACAATAGTACTAGTGGTACAGGTAGTGGTGGTGGTGGTGGTTCTAGCAACCCAAGTAATCCTGCACCTACACCGGGGCAAACACCTGGCACAGGTACTAGTACACCCACAACACCAGGTGGGCAAACAGGTAGTGGCGGCACAAGCAGTGGCACTATTGGCACTATTACCATTATCTATTCAAGTACAGCACCCTGTGCACCAAGTAACGAGGTATTTACATTTACTTGCTCGGCAACTGGCGCACCTGCAGGTTCATCTTATGCTTGGTACTATGGCGATGGTAAAACTGGTACAGGCCTAACAAGTACCAATACTTACACCAACGCAGGCACTTATAGCGTATTAGTAAAAGTGATTAATAACAATCAAATACTTGGGCAATCTGTTTTAGATATTAATGCATTAGGGCAAAGCACAACACCTGTTGCATCGTTTACAGCAGTTGCAGGTGCTACAGCAAGCACCATAATATTTACAAGCACTAGTACATTGGCCGTAGGTACCATAAAAAATTATGTATGGGATTTTGGCGATGGTACTATTGGCAGTGGCGGCGTAAATACCCATGTGTACACACAAACTACTGTAGCCCAACTATTTAGTGCTAAACTAACAGTTTCAAGTGCCATAACAGCTTGCACAGCTACTACAACACAAACCATTACCATACCTGCAATTAGCGGTAGCGGCGGCGGAACAATTACACCGCCACCAGGTGGCAGTAGTGGTAGTGGCGGTATAAGTAGCGGCAGCATTGGCAACATCACTATTGCATTTACAACTACTGCACCGTGTGCACCAAGCAACGAAATCTTCACCTTTAATGTGATAGCCCCTGGCGCACCTTCGGGTTCTATTTACGAATGGTTTTTTGGCGATGGCAATTCAAGTTCTGGCGCAAACACTACCAATACTTATAACACGGCAGGCTCTTATACAGTATTGGTAAAAGTGAAAAATAATAATCAAATACTTGGTCAAAGTACAATGGCAGTAACAGCAATAGGGCAAGGTGTAACACCAGTTGCTTCTTTTTACGCACAGCAAACTAATGCGGCTACTACTGGTAATTATTATTCGTTTAATAGTACTAGTAGTTTAGCCAAAGGTTCTATTACATCTTATGTATGGGATTACAATGATGGTAGCAATGGCACTGGTAGTTTTAGTACTCACACCTATGTGCAAACTTCGGTGCAGCAGTTATTTACAGTAAAACTAACCATTACAAGCGATGCAGGTTGCGTATCGTCTAGGTCGCAAGTAATAACTGTACCTGCTGGTTATAGCATTACTGGCGGCTTTAGCTACACAAGTACAAGCCCTTGCAAACCAAGTAGCGAGATGTTTACATTTACTGGTCCTACCAATGGTGTACCCGCAGGTGCAATTTATACTTGGGATTTTGGCGATGGTATTGGCGGTACTGGTAACCCCATTAATAAGAGTTACACATTTCCAAATTCTTACAACGTAACACTAACCATTACACTTAATAATTCGCAATTGTACAAAGTGCTGCAACCTGTTACATCGTTTGGGCAAGATGTAACGCCTACCGCCTCTATTTCTGTGCAACAAAGTAATGCTGCTGGTAGTGCTTGGGCTTTTAATAGTACTTCAACCGTACCACATGGTACTATTACATCTTACGCTTGGGATTATGGTGATGGCACTACTGGTGTAAATGCATTTAATATAAAAACATATACCCAAACAACAACTGCCCAAACTTTTATTGTAAAGCTAACAGCCACTTCAAATGCTAATTGCACGGCATCGGCTACTACTTCAGTAATTGTGCCTGCTAAATAAATATTAACGCATGAAAGCACTTTTAAACACCCTATTAATAGTACTACTAGGCTTAACCGCTTGTACTAAAGTAATGGATGGTTCTAGCACTTCTACAAACACTGGTACTACTACGGGCAAGGCTAATATTCGCTTTTACAACGTAATGGATTACGGCAATGTAAATGTTGCATTGAATGGTGCAGACCAAGGCGATGTAGCAATATATTATTCTACTGCTTATAAACAAGTAGCTGCTGGAAGTAGAAGCATTAAGGTAACATTTAGTGGCAATACTATTGTAGATGCTAATGCCGATTTACTTAGCGATAAATACTATTCTTGCTTTATTTACCGTGTAGGCTTCAACTGGCGTATTTCAATTGTAACAGACGATTTAACAACACCTGCAACGGGCAAAGCAGGTGTACGAGTACTTGATTTTAGAACACAAGCCTATTTTAACTATGTTAATGTTAGAGTTATTAGCGTTGGGTTAGATCAATTAGACTATACCAATAGAAACTTTCTCGACCATTTATCTTACGATACTTATACCACCTTTAAGCAGGTTGCAGCAGGCACTTACAATATCAATGTGTTTAACGATGCCACCAACCTAAGTAAAAAAACGGGCGTTACACTTGGTAGCGGCAAAATTTATTCTGTGCTATTAGTAACACCAGCCGATTTAACAGCAGCCGATGCTTTGTATAATATCAGCCTCGATTTTTCTACTTTAAAATAACTACTTTACTTTTTAAAAGCTTGGCCAAATGGTGAGGTTTTTTATTTGCTGTTGGAGGTAGAAAAATAAATAACCAGTAATAATATTGCTGAACCATTCTACATTTCATAACAATACCTTCGCAAGCAAACAACCAATGGTATGAACAAACGATTACTTGGCAAAACTGGCTTCAAGATTTCTGAAATAGGTACTGGTACATGGCAAGTTGGTGGCAAATGGGGCACCACTTTTAATCACAAAAACGCAGATGCAATTTTAAATGCATCGATAGATAATGGGATTAATTTTATAGACACAGCCGATGTTTATAGCAATGGTGAAAGCGAAAAAGCCATTGGTAATTTCTTACGTACTTGTAAAGAAAAAGTGTATGTAGCTACTAAATGTGGTAGACAATTTTCGCCACATATTGATAGCTCGTATCAACCAAAAGCATTAAAACAATATGTAGAAGATAGTTTAACAAAGCTAGGTTTAGAAACACTAGACTTAATACAGTTGCATTGCCCACCAACTGCAACGTACAACCGCCCAGAAATATTTGACGTTTTTAACGACTTGAAAAAAGAAGGCAAAATATTGAACATGGGCGTAAGCGTAGAAACCATAGACGAAGCCTTGAAAGCCATTGAATATGATAATGTGACTACTGTTCAAATTATTTTCAACATGCTAAGACAACGACCTGCTGAACATTTTTTTGCCCAAGCAGCCAACAAAAATGTAGGCATAATTGTACGTGTACCGCTAGCAAGTGGCTTACTTACTGGTAAGTTTTCTAGCAGTTCTACATTTGCCAAAGACGACCACAGATATTTCAATAGAAATGGCGAAGCGTTTGACAAAGGCGAAACATTTTCTGGCGTTAATTACGAGAAAGGTTTAGCCGCTGTGGCAGCCATAAAACAAGTGTTTCCAAATGCAAATAGTTTATCTGCCATTGCCTTAAAATGGGTGCTTATGTTTAGCGAAGTAAGTTGTGTAATTCCTGGTGCATCAAGTTTAGAACAGGTTGCAAGCAATGCAAGTGCAGTTGCTATAAATGCTATTTCGGCTGAAGACATGGCTAAAGTAAAAGCTATTTACCAAGCATTGATCTGGCCTGATTTAGCAAAAGAAAAGTGGTGAGATACTATCTGGAGTTTGAAAATTTAGCAATGATAAAACGCAAATAAAGTGAGTAGTTCACGTGGGTGCAGGTAACGGTTTCGGGCTGGCGAAGGTGGCGATTTTCACCGAAAATGTGTCTGAGCAGCACTGAACCGCCACTTTTGCCAAACCGCTGTTACCTGCTGTGCTTCTTTTCGATAGATGGCTTGTCGTGTCAAGTTTGCACTGTCCTTGTGCGTTGGCTTGCAATAGCGTTGGGTTTATTTGTCCAATTTTATTTTTCTTTCATTGTTACTCGGTCATAAACCGCAGATGAAAGAATTTGATATAATGATGGTAAAATCTTTTCGTCAATACCAAATGAACGTAAAATAACTTTGTCAAAATTAGTTCTGTCTTGCTTTTTTAGTTCGGCAAATATTGATTCTATTTCTCTGCCTTTTAAAGGTTGAAATGCTTTCTTAATTTCTTGCTTTGCTTTGGCTGTCAAGCTATTGGGGTTTAAAACCCGAAGTGCTTTAAAGTAATTTGCATTTAGGTCTAAAGCACCCAAATTTCTTGATGTTCCACGCATTTCGATGTTCAAAAATGTTACAACTGAATTAAGTAATGCTGTAATAAGCTCAATGTCGTAGCCTTCATTAACGGTTATTGCAACAAGTCGTTGGTCTATTGTAAATGGGTCTTCTGCGTAACTAAAAAAGAATCTTTCAAATGGATTTATTGCAGTTACTATACTTGCTTGTTTAGGTCGTAATGAATACCAAAAAGGTTTGTGTCCTTCGCAAGCATCTTGAATAGTCTTTGTGCCATTTTTATTTTTTGCGTTCTTGAATTTCTGAACCCAATTGTAAGCTCCGTTATACTTACCTTTCAACTTGTCTAATGGTAAATTGCAAACAAAAAGATAGTTTTCATAGTTAGCATCAAACACAAGATTTTTCAACTCGGTTGGACTTTTCACATAAGGAACTAAAAATTTTTTTTCAATTCCGCTGTCCGCAACTTCATCAGAAGGAATTACAAACATTTCATTCCAACCTGTTCTTTCTCCCCTGAAAGCGTCAATAATGTCAGGGTAAAGCACTGTTAATTGACTATCAAATTTTTCAAATAATTGTGATGAAATAAAAAACGTATCCCAATTGTCTTCAGATAAAATTGATTTTGCAAGATTGTCTTTTGAAACAATGCTAACACTTACCAAACCATCAATTCTATGATAAAGATTGTCAAATGTTGAATCAACTTTCCAGTTTTTATTTCTTGAATCTGAACACAAATCTATATCGCCATAAAATTCTTCAATTTGCTTTAATTGAGTTGCGATGTTTTTCTGTTCAAAATATTCTTCAAGTTTAAAATTTATTGTTACAAATTTCGTAGGCTCATCGTTGATTGAATGTTGGAATACTGAAAATATTGTAGATACTTTTGAATCAGAAAACCAATGTTCTGCGTTACTTCTAACTACATATTTTGTATGAAAATTATCAAGTAAAAACTTTTTGAATTGAAAGCCATACTCTTTACCAAGCCAAGCATTTGAAGTGATTGCAGATAAACGTCCGTTTGGTTTTAAAAAATGAATTGAGTTGTAAATGCAGTATGTGAAATAGTCTGACCTTTCATTAATTTTAAAAGCATTGTCTTTGAGAAATGCTTTTTGTTTTGCTTCAAATTTTTCTCTGAAAAATGAAGTCAAAATTTCATTAGGAATATCTTCTTGCTGAATGAAAGGAAAGTTACTTGCAACTGCATCAAATAAAGGAATTGGCTGTTGTATTTGCTTCGTATAATCTTTAGAATCTGGAAATACTATTTGCTTTCCTGTTTCTAAATTGAAATAATCATCTCTAATAACTCTCGGAAAATTATCAGTTTGATTTACTTTTTGTTTGTAAAGATTTATTACTGAAAGTATCGCAGGAAAATGTGAAATGCCGTTACCCCAAATTTGATTTAGAAGTTGGGAATGGTTTGTGTTTCCGTGATAATTTAGGATTTGATAAAATGAATTTAAAAATGTTCCTGTTCCCGATGTGGGGTCAAATAAAAAGTCGTTTGAGGTTTCAATTGCTGGAAATGAAACAAGGTTTTGGGCGTGTCCCTTCGGGTCGGGCTATACGTTGCAAGTCCTCGCTCGTTCCTCGCTGTGGGCTTTCCACTTCTATCCCTCACGCAGAGAAACATCGGCTAAAAAATCATCAGTTTCACAAACAGGACAACCTTTAAAAAAATGGTCATTATCCTTGAATAATTTTAAAGAATTATCATTTCTTTCGTCTGTTATTTCTTCATAAAAATGATGCCAACAATTATTACATCTAACAATTTCTTGGTCTATAGAAACCTTGGTTATCTCTCTAATTCCGTAACTCATTTCTTTCTTAATCTTTCAAGGGGATGAATTTTCCCAGTTTTAGTATCTGTAAATTTCCAAAACTTCCAACCATTTACTGGAAGCCCATTTTGAACTTTTGTTCCTGCGGCAGAGGGTGATTTATAAACTTCGTTTTCGTAAATAATTTTTGTTGGTGAAAAATATATTGCGAAGTGTTTATGGTTTTTATAGTTGGTAAATATTTCAATTCCTGCTCCATCAATTTCAGCTTGTTCTGGAAAATCAAAATTTAGTTCTTCTTTATCAATATCAAAAATTACAACTTTTTCAAGAATTACACCTATTCCAAATTGGCAAAGCAAATCTACCAATTCATTTCCGTTCATTATTGAAATTGGTGCTTTGAATGGGTCGTTGGCTTCTTCAACAGATTGTCTTGAAAAATCAGATGTTGTAATGAATAAGCCAGTTTGATGTGGTCTTAAACTTCCTCGTAATTCAGAAATACTACTTCTTTGAATATTATTTCTCCATCTTTTAACTTGAACGCATACACTATTTCTAATAACTCCTGCAACTACAAGTTCGCCAATTACATCAATGCCTCCATCTCCAGTTTTTCCAGTTACTTGAACACTTTCAAATCCAAGGTTTCTTAAAACTTCACCTATTAATTCTTCAAATTTATTTGGGTGCATTGCGTGAAGTGCTTCAAGCAATTGTTTTTTTACATCTTGATTTTTATTTCTGATGTCAGCAAATATTCCTTTGGGTTCGTGTTCTGTTAAACCATAAAATCCTTTTCCATAAGAAATAAATTTAGGTTCAGTTCCTTGAGATTTAGCTTTTCTTATGTCACCATTTATTGCAGATGCTAAGTTTCCTGCGATTATAATATCATCACTTTCTATAAGTTCTAAATCGAAAGCTTTCTTAGCCAAATCACGAAAATGAATTTGCTTCAACTTCGGCTCTTCGCTAAGTATTTTGTATGCTATTTCTAAGTATGTTAAATTTTCCGCCATAGATTATTATGCTGCAAGTTTGTTTTGCGTTAGGGATTGAAGTAGAAATCCTTTTTGTGAGGAACGAACAAAAAGATTGGAACGAAAAGCCCGATCCGATAGGGGAACGCCCAAGTAAAAATTTATGTAGTCGATTTTATCAACTTTATGCAACATAACATCTTCGTTTTTTTCTATTCCAATAAACTTTCTGTTCTCTAAAATTGCGGAAAGTAAAAAACTTCCAATACCGCAGGTATTGTCAAGAATAATGTCGCCAGGATTTGAATAGGTTCTTATCAAATACCTTCCAAGTTCAATTGGTTTTTGTGTTGGGTGTAAAACTTGCCCTTCAGATTCTGCCGTTTTTACATAAATAAAATCGTCAATATATTGTTCCTCATATTGAACCACGTCGTTTGGATAACGTTCTCCATTACTCTTAACGTGTCTTGGCTTAAAGTCTCCGTAACTGCCTGTATATTGGTCTTTGCGAAACCCTTTGTCGTATGATTCGCCTTGTGTCATTTGAGGGTTGTAGGTCGGTTGTTTTTGGTAGAAAATGCAAATATCTTCGTGTTTCCTTAATGGTTGTTTTTTTGCATTCAGGAAGTTGGTCGATTTGGATTTAATCCAAACTATTTTGTATTTAAATAACTTTTCGTTACTTAAAATTAGTTTAGCGGTAAACACTCCTTGCGATGTCAAGGCAATGCAACCTTTGTCTTTTATTATTCTTTCGTATTGTTCCCAAAGTTTATTCAGGTCGATTATCGAATCCCATTTATTCTGTGTTGTCCCATAAGGCAAGTCGCATAAAATCATATCAATAGACTTATCAGGTAGGTTTTTCATCACATCCAAACAGTCTCCTTGAACAACTTTGTTTATGTATTTTTCTATACTCATTTTTTCTGTATTTCAGATGTTGCTAAGATAATGAAATTGTCCCTTGAAAAGGTCAATTTGTTATGCAATTTTCAACAGTCTATACAGTCGGGTGGTGGGTGGGCTTTGGGTGGGGTTGGGCAAAATTAAATGTCGTGTTTTGGGTCGGCAAGTGCGTTGGCAAAACACCTCTTTTGATGTTGCGAAGCGTTGGCATTTTTTTCGTCCGATGTCAGCAAAAATTTTGATATTAGCACATCTCCCAGCATTGCAGCCAACACAAGTATTGTTTTACTAGATGAGTAACATTGTAACTGGCAATCTACAAATAAAGTTGGCGTTTTGTGTAAAATTATTTTTTCAATAAACCTAACACATATAAGCCACAGCACCTAGTATTGCTGCATCTTCACCCAATTTAGCACGAACTATTGGCACAGTAATACCTTGCTGTTGTAAATGGTTTATAACTACAGGCATAAACAAAGTTTCTGCGTTCATGATGTTGCCACCAATAATAATAAGGTCTGGATTATTTGCTTGTACAAACACTCTTAAAAAATCGGCAAAGTTTTCTGCAAACTGCTTAAACAGACTTTGAATGAATGTATCATTATCATATTGCAAAGCCAAAGATTTAACACCTTGTACTTGCTTACCTGATAGCTTAAAATAAGTTGCCTCGAACCATTTTGTAGAAATATAATCCTCTGCTATGCCGTCTTTAAAAGGCATACACCAAAGGTTCGCATCTTTACCAATACCGTTTTTATAAGTTGCAGTACCTAAGCCTGTACCAAGCGTAAGGCCAATAGCACTTAAATAAGTTTTGCCTGCACCTGCAAATATTTCACCTTCTATAAAAGCACCAGCATCGTTAATAAAACTTATCTGCGATGACGAGATAGCAAGCTTTTGCGCAAGTAATTCTTTAACGTTTAATCCATACAATGCAGCATACTTATTATTATCCTTCATCAACGAAATGCCATTTTCATAATCAAAAGGACCAGGCATAGCAATACCAATTTTAGTAGTTACAATACCATTACTAAAACATTGTTGGATGGCATCGCACCAAGTTTGCAATATGTCATCACTAGTTGCTTGCGCATTAACAGCCTTACGCTTGCAACTACCTTTAACAATGGCTTTTCTATGCCTATCTACCAATGCAGTTGCGATATGAGAACCGCCAATATCTACACCTAAAACAATTGATGCATTCATACAAAAAGATTACTTAACAATTTTAAAAGGCTTTAACGTAGGTATGGCTGCATTGCCAACAAGATGCTTAATACCAAGCTTAGTTACACCATTACTTTCAAGTACATACGCAAAATAGCTTGGCTTTTGGGCACCCCAAGTAACCGAACAATTATTGATAAAAATAGACTCAGCCGTATCGAAATAAAAACCAGAAGTTGGTGCTTTTACAATGCCTTCAACATTAGCAGGTCTTCTATCGTACACACCACCAGGTATTGCAGTAGTTTTGTTAATCTGCAAGTCTACATTGTCAAAATAAATACCAGCAATTTTATCGGTCGACTCAGCACTTACATACACACCGTTCTCGCTGCGACCCTTGATATTATTGAAGAAAATATTACTCACCCTACCTACTTTACCCACGGTAGCACCTTTAGGAAAACGCCAATTAGCGTCTTTGTGATTAATTTTTGCCCTGCGGTAAGCCGTTACATAAATAGCTTCAGATTTACCCCACCAAACATCCGAAAACAGATGCGAGTCAATAGTGAAGTTAGAAAAGATAATATCAGTTACGGTGCCTTCATCTCTGTTTTGAATACCGATGGCTCGGTTACTATTTTTGATGATACAATTATTAAAAACAACATGCCTAATGCTATCCATATTTTCACTACCAATTTTTACAGCACAACTTCTAGAAGTCATGGTGCAATTGCTAACAGTAATATTTTCACAAGCACCAAACTCTTCAAATTCGCGTCTATTTTTTAGGCAAATACAGTCATCACCAGATTCGATATAGCAGTTAGTAATTCTTATGTTTTTACAGTGGTCTAAGTCAATACCATCGCTATTTCTCACTTTTAAACTATTCAGCAGTGTAAGGTTAGAGATAGCCACATCATCGCACCCAACTAAATGAACCGTCCAATAAGCAGAGTTGCGAAAAGTGAGGTCTTTTATACGAATATTGTTACCACCAATAATCGTCAACACATGTGGTCGTGGATCTACAATGCTAAAGGGTTTCAGAATATACGAGTCTTCAATTTCGGCGCCCATAAACGAGGTGCCGTTGCCATCAATAGTGCCATTGCCTGCAATGGTTACATTCACCAAATTTTCGCCACCAATCCAAATAGTACCTTCACCTTTATTCTCTCTAAAAGCACTTTTAGTGTACACTGCTTCATTAGGATTAGCCAATAAAGTAGCGTTGCTTTCTACATACAATTCTACAAACGACTTTAAATAAAAAGGGCTACACAAATAAGTTTTACCAGCAGGCACTACCACTCTACCGCCACCGTTGGCATTGCAAGCATCAATTGCTTTTTGAATGGCATTGGCATCATCGGTTTTACCATCACCTACTGCACCATAGTTTTTAATATTGAACAGATTATTGTCTTGTGCTAATGCTTTACCTAGTAGCAATACAGCACTACATGCAGCAATAAATACTGGTTTAAGAAAATGATATTTTACGGTCATAATGGTCTATTTATTTGTGCTTAAAGATGATGGACTATTACTTAATAAACTGCCCCAATTAGTTGGCTTATTTTGTAGCCAAATATGTAGCACACCACCATTTGCAAGTAAGCTATGGTTAATAAAATTTTTATTGTAAGGTTGCTTATTTAACTGCACTTTGTTGATGTAAATGGCGTTTGCAGATGCTTTGTGACAAACAATTTTCACTTGCTTTTTATTGGGTAATTGTATAGTAACTGCATCAAATAAAGGCGTTGTTAACAAATACTCATTAGACACAGGATTAACAGGATAAAAACCCATAGCAGCAAATATGTACCAAGCACTCATCTGTCCTGCATCATCATTACCACCAAGGCCACCTACACCATCACTGTATTCGTTTTTTAAAATTTCTAGTACTACTTTTTGTGTTTTAAATGGCGATTGGGTGTAGTTGTACATAAATGGAATTTGGTGGCCGGGTTCGTTGCCATGCCAATATTCATTCTTTGCAAACAAGCTATCCAATGCGTTTTCCAAAGCTTTTTTGCCGCCCATTAACTGCCACAACCCTGCTACATCTTGTGGTACGTAAAAAGTATATTGCCTTGGTGTACCTTCTGTAATATAGCCTTCACGCTTATCAGCGTTACAACTTTCAAACCATTTACCATTGCTATATCTGCCTCTTACTATACCTACACTACTATCAAATACATGCTTGTAATTAAATGCACGTTGATGCAATAGTTTATAATCGTTCACCTTATTCAACCCCTTTGCAACTTCGCTTAATGCATAATCATCAAAAGCATATTCAAGAGTTCGGCTTACTTGCTCTTTCTTATGAAAAGCTGCTTGCACACTATCTTCAATTGGTATATAGCCATACTGCAAATACGAAGGCAAAGCCCTTCGGCCCATACCATTCATGTAATCCTTATTAGATGCAGTTTCAAAAGCATTTTTACGCATAAAGCCATAAGCTTTCTCAACATCATAATTACGAATGCCTTTGGTATAAGCTGAGGCAATAAACGCAGTGGCATGATCGCCAATCATAGCGGCTGTATAATTATTCCAACAGGGAAAAATTGGCAGCCAACCACCTTGTTCGGCCTTTAGTATCAACGATTGTACAAACTGATTTACCAATTTAGGCTGTAATATTTGCAACAACGGCAACTGCGCTCTATAAATATCCCACATCGAAAAATCATCGAAATAATCTCCATTTATTTTTTGCAGTTGATAATTACCAGCAAACCTTGGATAAGAACTATCAACATCACTAAATAGCCTTGGATGTTGCATAGCATGATACATACTCGTATAAAAAATACGCTTCGCTTTTTTGTTTGTTGTGGTTACTTGTATTTGCCCCAAAGCCTTTTCCCATGTGGCTTTTGCTTTGTTTACTACTGTAACAAAATGCCAATTGGGCAACTCGTTTTTTAGGTTCAACATGGCACCTTTAATACTACTAAACGATGTACCAATTCTTAAGCGCAATTGCTCGCCTTTATGTAAATAGAAGCCAAGAAAGCCGCCAGCATCTTTCTTATTAATGATGCTATCAACACTGTAAATAGAAGCCCCTGTAAACGTTCCTGCACTGCTAGCTACCTTTTCAAATTGCATAAAAAAGTAGCCACTAAAGCCAGCAGATTGCCCCCACCCTTGATAAATGCGATGCACAGGATTATAACCAAACACTTCGCTTTTGGCTGCATTTACTTTTACAAATCCTTCATTGTAATCGCTATTGGGTGTAACCAAAATATACAAGCTATCATCTTGTTGCATTGTAAACTGCATTATACCGCAACGCAAGCTAGCCGTAACTTCTGTGGTTACATGTATGGCAGGCAAATGCAATTGATAGTAGTATGGTGTTGCCGTTTCATCTGCATGGGTAAACGGCACACTTACACCAGTTTGCAACTTGCCAGTAACAGGCATTATTGTTACGCTACCATAGTCTTGCGTGCAAGAACCACTTAGCCAATGCGTAGCTCTAAAGCCAGTAATCATGCTGTCTTTATAAAAATAAGGTGGCACACATTTGTTCTCAGTAAGCCTTGTTTGCGGGGTAAATTGTGTCATTGCAAAAGGCAGCCCCACAGCAGGTATTGTGTTGGCATTTTTCTCGCTACCACCCTCACTGTGCTTTACAGCATTAACAGTGGTAGACGGTGCTGTACCAGATAAAGACTGTACATATTGCACCAAATTTTGCGCAGCAAGTTTACCACTACTACTTGCAAGCAGTACAACTGTTACAGCTATTTTTATGTAAGCAGCATCGGTAGTTACATTAAATATAAAAGCAGCCAAGTATTTCATTAATTTTTGCAGCATTTTAATTAACAAGTTTCAATAAAAAACTAAATGAATAATCTTGTTTTTGTAAAAGTTTTTTGGCATGTTAGCTAGTTGTTTTGTGTCATTAAATTGCCATTTACCATCAAGCTATAAAGCTTTTGTTTCAAAAGCAAATGCAGGTTTGTGTGCAGCTAATTTATTCATCTAGTACACTGCTGTATCTTCTAAATTTTTTTAAAACATGGCAGTTTGTAGATGCAAGTTGTAGGCGCAAAATAGGCTGGTAATAACTAACAAAAATTGGCTCATGCTTATAAAACGTTTACTAAAAAACAATGCTTATTTACTCAATAATGGAACGATATTTTTGGTGTAATTCAGTAGCAACTGTTACAGGGTTTCCTAGCGGCTTTGTAGCAAAATCTTTGCGTTCGTTTACCCATTGCCATTCCCACTGTGCAATCTCTTTATTAAAACCAACTACATCTACTTCGTTGCCATTTGCCATGGCAACGTTTATTCTATTAAAAAACTGCTGCCACCTTGGTTTGTAAAAACTAGTTAGTAAGCCGTTCCATTGCCTACATGCATATTCGTTTAGTGGGCAGTTTGCATCGCCCCAAAGTGTTATCAAATTCTTAGCGTTCATTTCGTACAATGCCTTCTCTTTTTGTGTAGCACCCCAACGTCTTGCATTGGCTACCCAAGTGCCCAATAAAAAATCTTTTCGGGTGGCTAACAGCCTATCCATATCGTCTATTAAAGCAATAAACTGTTGGCTATATTTCTTAAAATCTGTTGTGTTCTTTTGCTGATAAGCAGTTACAAATTTGCGTTGTAAAGGCAATGCATAATTAGCTAACACTTGCCTTGTAACATCAACTATATCAAACTTAAAGCCATCACTATTTTTACAAGTAGTTGCTGCTTTAATTAAGGCATCCCAAGCTGGCAATAAATCTTTTGCATTGTAGTTTAAATTGGTTTTAGCCCATCTTGTAGAAGAATCTAAGGTTGGCCTTGCTTGAATAATTGATTCGGCGCCATCACGTTTGTATTTATCTGCAGGCACCGTGTACACAGTTTTGCGTAAAACATCCCAAGCGGCTAAACCATTCGCATCATTTACACCATACCTGTTACGCACATATTTTGGCAGCCAATCGTTTACATTAATGGCATCACGCTGCCAAGTATTGGTCATCATTATTTCGTACATCACAGGGTTTTGTTCTATTGCCTCCATGGTTAGGCCTATGCCTTTCATTTCACCACTTTTGGCATCACCTAATGCTTTAGATGGCTCTGTAGCCACGGTTTCCATTCTGCCAAACAAGTTGGTATTACCTCCAAAATTGTTCAACATATTCCAAATCCACGGCTTACCATAAAAGGCTTCAGTGCGTTTCCAAACGGGTTCTATTTCTGTTGCTAAATCTAGTAGTAACATTTTATCATTTGGTACGGCATTAAGCAAGGCTTCAATTTGTGGGGCTTTCCAAAATTTTCTATCGCTGTAAAACAACCAACCTTGCATTACCCAAATAGCAGCCGTATCTGCCTGGTGCATACCATCGTACACCCTTGCACTTAGTTTGCTTAAAAAAGTTGGCTCATCAGATGGGGGTTCATTTTCATTAAAAGTATCGGCAGAATACAAATGATTTGTGCCTAATAATGTTGTTTGTTTTTGTAAAAAATGCTTGCCAATTTTTGCAAATAATGGGTCTTCCGAATCTAGGATATAAGTATCGGCAAAACCATTTGTCCAGTTGGTTTGCTTCAATTTTGCGTTGGGAAATTTTTGCTTGAACGCTGGTGGTACGTGACCTGTAAATGCTGGCAACACTGGCTTCATACCTAAAGAACGTTGACGAGCAATAATTTTTTTTTGCAACTCAAAATGTTGCTTCATCCATGTAAGTGGTAATGGGCCGCCGTAAGCGTCTAAATTGCCCATCCAAAACCAAGAAAAGTAAGAAGGCCCGCAAAAAAAGCCTTTAAGTTCGTCATCTGTAAAGCCCATTTCTTTATACACCAAATACCAAGTGTACTCTTCACCTGTAATAGCTAAAGGCATATTAATACCATGCAATGCCATCCAGTCTATTTCTTTTTCCCAACGCTGCCAATTCCACCAACTCATGCTGTAATTAAAGGTGCAATAGTTCATGTAATACCGATACTCATAAGGTGTGGTTTTATGAATTTTTGTTGTTACAACAGGCAATACTTTTGGTAGGTTAAGATTGGTGCCGTTCCAAGTAATTTGGCAATGGCAATACTCATTTAAGTAATAGTATAATGCCGAAGCAATAGCTACGCCATTGTTACCACGAAGAATTATTTTGTTGTTTTTACTTTCTATTTCAAACGCATCTTGACCACTGATTAAATGATTTCCTTGACTAGCATCAAATGATTGAATGACAAATGAAGCAGCATGATTGGCTACAACCCTTTGTAGCAAAGCTTTTGAAGCAACTACATCTAACTGTGCAGAAGCAACAAAACAAGTAAAAAGAGATAAGATGACTATTGCTAAAGACTTCATATTTTAATAACTATTTACTGTTTTTAGGGTTAATGGACATTTGTGGAGGTAAAATCCTTTGAAAGCTATACTGTTCTTAG
>JASGCX010000069.1 GCA_030053925.1 Flavobacterium sp. | reverse complement strand
AAGAAAGTTTATACCAACAAACAAAAATGCACCACTATGAGGTGATGCAAGGGGGGATAGAAAACATGAACTCAATCTATTTCAGTATTTGAGAAATATCGGCTACTGTTTTATTTTCTAGAATATTCAAAGTGGCATCTCTTACTTCTTTCATAACGTCACTTAGACCACATGTTTTTTCATCGCAGTTCTTACATTTTTGATAGAAGTTTATGCTCACACAAGGTAATAATGCTATCGGCCCATCAATAAGGCGCATAACACGAGCTAGTTTTATTTTGGATGGATTTTCGTTAAAGAAATAGCCCCCACCTTTTCCTTTTTTACTGTCAAGAACGCCTGCTTTCTTAAGTTCAAGTAGTATGTTCTCTAAAAATTTTAAAGGTATATTTTTTTTATCTGCTATTTCGGCAATTAGTACAGGACCACTAGCATCTTTTTGGGCTAAATACATCAATGCTTTAAAAGCGTATTGTGTTTTCATTGAGAGCATAGAACTATAACATTTTATTACTGCAAAATACTACGGTGTTTACAATTATTATTGTTTTCTTTGGAAAATACTTAACACCTTATATTATGCGTAAGATACACAATTTATGTTTACTGTTTTTTTTGTTAGTAATTGTTAGTACTAATTATCTAAATGCACAAGCACCTAAAGCCTTAGTGTATGGTAATTTCACTGCGGCATCACCACAAGGAACCGATTTTACAAAAAATTTTGCTAATGGCTCTGGTTTTGAAATTGGCGGTGGATTTGGTATTGGTAAAACTATGTTTATTGCTAGCACTGGTTACATTAATTATTTAGCTGCTACTAATACTACCACTTATGGCGGCTTAAATGTGATACCTATTAAATTGGGTGTAAGACGTTATTTAGTGGGTAAACTATTTGTGAATGGTCAGATTGGTACGGCCATAGAAAGCTATACTAAAGGCGATGCAAGTGGCTCTAAGTTTTTGTATGAGGTAGGTGCTGGCGTTAAAATTATACATTTGATAGAAATTGGTGCTGCTTATACTAGTTATCAATCTGCTGCTACACCTACTATTAACTATAATTCGTTGTTGTTTAAAGTTGGTTTTTCGGTTAAGCTTCATTAATGTTTATTACTAATTAACAATGCTTTCTCGGCTGGCTGTTTAATTACGTTAAATAAAAAACGATGTATAAATGGTAATAGTTGTATTATTTATACAATAATTTTATATATTACAAAGCAGATTTTTTTAAATATAATAATCTACAGGTTTTTGTACAAATTATTTCACCTACTAGCCCACTCATTGCTATCGGCGTTTTTACCCTCAAAATGTTATTTTTTAGGTTACTACTAGCTTTTTGTTGAAATATTGCCCCCTTGCAAGTGGGCATTTTCGGTAGTATTTACATCTGTACCCAATGTGTTAGCTACATGTAGCAATTGTTGGGCTTGCTGTATTTTTTCGGTAATTGCAGCTAATACTATTTGCTTTTGCTGCAATTTTGCTTCGCAGCGGTTTATATGCTTACTAAGCATTAGTTGAGTGGCATCATGGTGTGGGGTTGTGGTATGGAGTAATTGAGCCGCTGATAGTAATGCATCTTGTATTGCCACCATGCCAAGGCTCGCTTTTGTAGGCAAGAAGTGCTTATCTGTTTCGGCTCATAGCCAAAATACCACGGTAACAATCTACAAGCGTTGCAAATTCAGTTTGTGATACACCCAATACCTGCCTAATAGTTTGTATATGCGCCATTTGTTACAATTTTTATACGAATTTACAAAATTGCAACTCGCTTGTTACAATTTATGTGTTACATTTTAAATTGCAACAGAAAGTTTTGTGATAATTAAAATGGTTGCCAACATTCACAAGGTTGGCAACCATTAATCTTGCTAGAAAATTTTTATGCAACCACCTAGTTACTACAAATAACTGAAATTAGTTTCTGGTTTTAGTGCTAACAATGTTTCGTACATTAATTGAATGGTGCTTTCAATATCGTCCTTATGTAGCATTTCTACAGTTGTGTGCATGTAACGCAAAGGGATTGAAATTAGCACACTTGGGCAACCGTCATTTGCATAAGCAAAGCTATCGGTATCTGTACCAGTGCTACGGCTTACAGTGCGCATTTGTAAAGGAATATCTTTTTTCTCGGCTACATCTTGTACAAACTGTAACAACTTATTGTGCACAGCAGGGCCATAACAAGGTGAAGGACCTTTGCCACAAGCAACATCACCTTCTATAATTTTGCTAATCATTGGTGTTTGTGTATCATGCGTAACATCGGTAATGATGGCAATGTTTGGTTTTAATCTGCGGGCTATCATTTCGGCACCACGAAGGCCAATTTCTTCTTGAACCGCATTTACCACGTATAAGCCGTAAGGTAGTTTTTTATTGTTTTCTTTTAGTAAACGAGCTACTTCTGCAATCATAAAACCACCCACACGATTATCCATAGCACGGCCAATATAATAGCCATTGGCTAACTCATCGAAGCCATCTTGGTAAGTAACTACAGCACCTACGTGAACACCTAAATCTTCCACTTCTTTTTTGCTTCTTGCACCGCAATCAAGGCAAAGATTGTCCACTTTTGCAACTGGTTCTTTAGCGTCTGGATTGTTGTAACGTGTATGTATGGCGGGCCAGCCAAACACTGCTTTTATAGGTCCTTTTTTGCCGTGAATAAACACACGCATTGCTGGTGCAATTTGATGATCGACACCGCCATTGCGTTTTAGATAAATTAAACCTTCTGCGGTGATATAGTTTACAAACCAACTGATTTCATCGCAATGTGCTTCTATTACTACTTTAAATGGTGCTTTTGAATTGATAACGCCTACGGCAGTGCCATAAGGATCTACAAAATACTCATCTACGTAAGGCTTTACATAATCTACCCAAAGCTTTTGCCCACTACTTTCAAAACCCACTGGTGACGGTGTGTTGATATAATTTTTAAAAAATGCTAGTGAGGTTTCGGTAACAATTTTTTTCACCTTTACCTTCTTTTTTTCTACTTCTTTTTTAACTTTTGCCATGATGTTTATTTTATTTAACGAATGATAATCAATTGCACGAATTAAGAATAATTACACGAATTGCACGAATGATAATCAATTACACGAATTGAAAACAATTACACGAATTACACGAATGATAATCAATTACACGAATTAAGAACAATTGCACGAATGATAATCAATTACACGAATTAAGAACAATTGCACGAATTATAATCAATTACACGAATTGAAAACAATTGCACGAATTAAGAACAATTACACGAATTAAGAACAATTGCACGAATGATAATCAATTGCACGAATTACACGAATGATGCGAATTTATTGGATACAAGGTTTATAATTCGTGCAATTTGTGTAATTAGAATAATTCGTGTACTAAATGTGTAATTAGAATAATTTGTGTACTAGAAATACAGCATTGCTGTGATACCACCAATTGATTTTACCAATAACAACCCATCTATAATTGCTAAATAGTAGAGAATACTTTTACGGCGATGTAAAGAATATGCTACCATGATGAGCAATAAAAATGGTATGGTATTGATAAGTATGCGTAAAAAAGGAAACTGCCTTGCTATTGCAAACAATATAAAGGTAGATAATCCGATGATGCTTAACGGAATTATGATGTAAAAAATGGTTTTTCTTAAGCCTACACGTACCACAAAAGTTTTAAGCTGTTGGTTATAATCGGCGGCATAATCTTTTATATCGAACATGATACAAAGCACTGTTACAAACATGCAATTTTTGATAAACAATAAGGTGCTAAGTAAAGTAATTTGAGAGGCAATATTGTGAACGATGTGGTTGTAAATAACTGGATATATTGTAACTATAGCAGCCCACACAAAGCCAATAACAAAAGGCTTTAGCCAGCCTAGTTGTCTTAGATTTTTGCTAGCAAGTATTGGTAAATTAATGCCGTAGTAAAGAGCTGCGGTGATGGGTACAGCCAATACAATTATCCATTCGGTAGTAGAAATATTGGGTAAATGTGGCCATAGATTTTGTAACAATTTTGCTGCGCAAATAACAAACACAATGGTTAAAATAATTTGCGACCATTGCATTGCTTTCTTGTGATGTAAATACCAAACTGCCCGCTTGTTATGCGGATTTGCGACATTGATAGAAAGGTAGGCATAAGTGTAGTAGAGTGTTGTAGCCGCAAATACGGCTACATAATAAGTGAAAGTATTTAACGAAACAAGCTGTTGCAACGCAGCCTCAATAGATAATGTAACCGCACATAAACCATAAAAATAGTTGCCAAAGAAAATGGCTTTTATGATTTTTTTGTCATGTGGCATTATCTATTTTAATAGTATTATTTTGGGCGACACTACGGTATCACTCGTATTGCCAAAAGCATCTTTTACCCAAAAATAATAGTTTAGAGAATCGGTACGTAAAGCATTGCCTACACTGTTTATACAACCATTGTAGTAACCACCACTGCCATACTGAAATGTGTACTCAATATTTGCTTTTTGATTTTTAACACCATTGTAAGTAGGTATTATAACAAAATTGGTGTCTTTTGTTATGTATGGGCAGGTATAAAATTTTCTGGCTACAAAAAGTGTGTCTTTGGTAGTGCCATTAGTAGCATCTTTTAAAGTAAGATTAAAGATGACAATACTATTGAGCGGTATAGTTGTAGCATTTACACTAGTAAATGTTAATTGTGGCTTACCGCCATTAACCTCTTTGCTGCAAGCATTAATAACTAGCGTAATTATCAACAGTATCAATATTTTTGCTTTCATAATTCCTTAGTATAGATTTCAAATTTAGTTACATTATCTCAACATTTCATCGTGCAGTTAAACTTCATTAATAAAATTTTTTCACTTACCCATAATGGCTTTGATAGCTTGGCTACCGAAGTGTTTCAATTTCAATACCAACATAACAAAGTTTATGCAAAGTGGTGCAATTTATTGAAAGTCAATAGTCAATTGTCAATAGGCAAAAGTGAAAACACAGAACCTAAAACTAAAAACACCGAACTTAATTTTCCTTTCCTTCCTATTTCTTTTTTTAAGAGCCATATAATTACCACAACGTTGTTTGAACCACAACAAATATTTGAAAGTAGCGGTACTACGCAAACCATTAATAGCAAGCATTTGGTAAAAGATATTGCTATTTACAAGCAAAGTTTTATCAAGGCTTTTGAGCATTTTTATGGCAATATTAATGAATGGTGCATCATTGGTTTACTACCTTCTTACTTAGAGCGTAATAATTCGTCTTTAGTAATGATGGTAGATGCATTAATAAAGTTGAGCAATCACTCAGACAGTGGTTTTTACCTCAATGAATTTGATAAGCTAGCAAGCACTTTGCAACGTTTAGAAGTAAAACAACAAAAAACACTCTTGATTGGTGTAACCTTTGCCCTGCTTGATTTTGCTGAAAATTATCCCATGCAATTACAACACACAGTAGTAATGGAAACCGGTGGCATGAAAGGGCGCAGAAAAGAATTAACTAGGGCAGAGGTACATGCCATTATTACCAATGGTTTGGGGGTAAAAAAAGTACATTCAGAATATGGAATGACCGAGCTACTTAGCCAAGCTTATAGCAAAGGTGATGGTACATTTATTTGCCCGCCTTGGATGAAGGTTTTAGTGCGTGATGAAGAAGATTCTCTGAGCGTAAAAACTAGTGGCAAAGGCGTTTTGAATGTAATTGACTTAGCCAACATTTACAGTTGCAGCTTTATTGCTACCGAAGATGTTGGGGTAGTACACCAAGATGGCAGTTTTGAAGTTTGGGGCCGATTAGACAACAGCGATATACGTGGTTGCAGCTTATTGGTGGTATAAAAAAAGTTCTCGTAGATACGAGAACTTTTTTTAAGCAACTATTCTTCAAACCTAAACAGCGTCTGATAAAGAGCTGAATGTAAAGTCTTTAATCTTCATTGGTGGGATTAAATAACTTCTGTACGATTCAACACTAATGCTTCTTTCAGCCTTGCCTAAAGCTTCTACATTATTCAACATAATAATTGGGCTTTCGTTAAAGCGAAAGTTTTTAACTGGATGTTTAATTTTTCCGTTTTCAATGTAAAAAGTTCCGTCACGTGTAAGGCCGGTAAGCAATAAAGTTTGAGCATCTACTAAGCGTATATACCAAAGACGAGACACCAAAATACCTCTTTCGGTACTTTTAATCATGTCTTCTACAGTACCACCATCGCCACCTTGCATAATAATATTGCTAGGAAATGGTATTGGCTTTACACCTTTTTTCTCTGCCCAATATCTTGAGTAGCTTAAGTTTTTTACAACACCTTTTTCTATCCAGTTCATTCTTTCCAAAGGTTGCCCCTCGCGGCTCCAAGTATTACCAGGTAATTCTGGGTTAAATGGATCTGAATAGATGGTTACTTTTTCGTCCATCAATTGCTCGCCTAAGCGGTTGCCGCCACCTGGTTTGCTCATAAAGCTTCTACCTTCATCGGCCGTTCTTGCATCAAAGCCTCTAAACATGTTTTCTAGCATGTAAGTAGCTGCCACTGGCTCAAGAATTACCGTGTATTTACCGGGTTCAATAGCTTTTGCTGTAGCAGAACCATTGGCTTTTTGCGAAGCTATTTTAGTAGCAGTAAATGTATCTAGCTTACTAATGTCGTTAAAACCTCTAGCAGCATAGCCAGAACCTGTACCTTCTGCATTACGTGTTGTTACAGAGAATGTAACATCGGTATCTTTATTATA
This sequence comes from Flavobacterium sp., assembly GCA_030053925.1. Lineage (GTDB taxonomy): Bacteria > Bacteroidota > Bacteroidia > Chitinophagales > Chitinophagaceae > Parasediminibacterium. The sequence goes on along the minus strand of JASGCX010000069.1, from coordinate 14,148 downwards.
CGCAAATAAACCTTTTGAGTTAAGTACTGCAGTAAACGAAGTTGTATTTTCTAAAAAGCCCGCTGCTTCTAGTTTAGCTTCTTTTGCTACTGCAATACTTTTTGCTACCAATTCGGCTCTAGTAGCAGGTGTTGCGGCTGCTGTTTTAGCATTGTAGCCTATACCATCTTTAAATGTATTAGGCCCTAGCAAAGGCATTCTTTCTGGGTTTTCTGGTGCTAGTTGTGCTAGTTCTTCCGAACGTCTTACAACTCTTTCAAGTGCAGCGTCATCGAACTCGTTGATGTTGGCTGTACCAGATTTTTTACCAAAAATAGAATTAACAGATAGCGTCATGGTGCTAATATCGCCTGATGTAGAAGCTGCATTACGTGCATAGCGAATATTGCCGCCTTCGCTACCATTTAATATCACTTCACATTCATCTGCCTTAGCGTACTTCAGTACTTTTTCTAGCAGTTTTTTTGCTTCTTCTTTATTTAAAATTGCCATTTATGTTAGTGTTAAATGATGTTGATTAATGGATTTAGTTTACCCAATTTTTCGTGCTGTGTTTATTACATTTACGCCATCGAAGCGTGTGGTACTACTACCATGCGATACGGCGTTAGATTGCGAAGGTTGCCCTTTACCATCGTTAAATGCACCACCCAATCGATAGTCGCTTTCATCTGCAATTGCGCTGCAAGAATTCCAGAACTCTCTTGTGTTTGCTTGGTAAGACACATCTTTTAACATGCCTACAATTTTACCATTTTTAATTTCGTAGAACAATTGCCCACCAAATTGAAAATTATAACGTTGTTGGTCAATAGAGAACGAACCATCATTAATAATGTAAATGCCTTTCTCTACATTTTTAATCATATCGTCTACGCTTAGTTTCTCTTTGCTTGGCATTAACGATACGTTTGGCATACGTTGAAACTGCACATCGTTCCAGCTTTGTGCATAGCAGCAACCTTGGCTTTCTGTTAAGCCTAAAATATGTGCTTGGTCTCTTATTGCTTGAAAATTTACCAATACCCCATTCTTAATAATATCCCATTGCTTAGTACCTACCCCTTCATCATCGTAACCAACTGCACCAAGGCTACCTTTTTGTAACTTGTCTGCAACTACGTTTACTTTATCGCTACCAAATTTAAAGTTGCCAGTTTTTAGCTTATCCATAGTTAAAAAGCTAGTACCTGCATAGTTTGCTTCGTAGCCAAGCACACGGTCTAGTTCTGTTGGGTGCGCTATCGATTCGTGAATGGTTAACCATAAATGCGATGGATCTAAAATCAAATCATATTTACCAGGTTCTACACTTTTAGCGTTCAATTTTTGGGTTACGGCAGCGGTAGATTCTGTAACATCTTGTAAAATATCGTAGCGGTTTTTGTAGCGTGTAATAACACCACCTACTTTATCTGCTGAACCACAGTTTAAATATTCGTAGCCCATACCTACTGGCGAGCTAAGCGATTTTATCGATTCAAACTTGCCCTGCGCTCTATCTATTTTAGTAATGTTAAAGCTAGGGAACAAGCGATGAATATCTTGGTCTATATAACTACCATCGGTAGATGCAAAATACTTTTGCTCGTTAATGGCAAAAATGCTAGAGTTTACAAAGCTTGCACCGCCTTTCATGGCTATACCATTTACATTTAGCAGCAAGTCTATTTTCTCTTTAATAGGCACTTCAAACGCATTTTTTTCAATTGGCGTTTTCCAGTTTACTTCGCCGTAGCCCTTTTGTGGTGCTAGTTGTACTGGTTCGTTCATAATTTTTGCATTGGCTTTTGCTACAGCTACAGCACGTTCGGCGGTTTTAGCAACGCCTTCTTTGGTAACATCGTTGGTAGCAGCAAAGCCCCAGCTACCATTGGCCAAAACACGAATACCTACGCCAAAAGATTCGGCATTAGATACGTTTTGTACACGGTTTTCTCTGGTTGCAATAGCCTGGCTTAAGTAGCGGCCTATTCTAATATCGGCATACGATGCGCCTTTACTTTTAGCAGTGTTTAAAGCCACATCGGCCAACACTTTTTTGGCGGCAGCATCTATACCTGGGGCAAGTAATTGGGCAACGTCTACAGGGTTGCCTAGCAAGTTGGTATTAGGCAGCATTACAGCACCTAAGCCCATTGCAGATAGTTGTAAGAAGTCTTTACGTCTCAAAGTGTGGTCTCCTTCTTTTTTGTTAGTGAATAATGGTGGTAAGGTAGCTATTGCGATTTTAAAACCTAAAACCGTTTATCATATTTTTTTTGATAAGCAACTTTGGTGGTACTATTTAGCTTTGGTTGCAGCCTGTGCTGTGGTTACGAAGCATCACTCTTGTAAGTTCTGTTGGCTATTTAGCTTTTATTGTAGCGTAGAATTGTCTGAAATTGTATTTGTAGGATTTAAAGGATTGTTGTGCTGAGGTACAACGCATCTAAAAGGAAGCCCTACATACCAATAATGGTTAACAGTATTAAGAACTATTGGAAAATTTCACTTAGTTTTTTGCGTAATAATTGTTGGTTATCAATACCTACATATTTACCAATAATAACCCCACTTTTATCAATCAATATTTTTGTAGGCACAGCATTTACTTTATACAAAAGTGCTACATTGTTTTTCCAGTAATTCAAATCAGATACGTGTGTCCAGTTTAATGAGTCTGCTTGTATTGCACTCATCCATTTCTGTTTATCACTATCAAGAGAGACGCTAATTATATCAAATCCTTTGGGATTAAATTGCTTATATAGTTCTTTTAGGTTGGGGCTTTCTTTTCTGCAAGGGGCACACCAAGATGCCCAAAAGTCAATAAGTATGTATTTATTTTTCCGAATCTTACTTAGTGAAATAAAATTATCTGAAGTGTCTTTTTGTATAAAATTTGGTGCATCAATACCAACTTTTATATCGTATGATGCTAGTTTTTTCTTTATTTTAATGCCTGAGTAAGCGTTTGTTTGAACTTTAGTAAACTTGCTAAATACCGCTTTTGCAAAGGCAACTTCTTTTGCCGTTGAATTATTTGAAATTAAGAATAAATATCTTTCTAAAGCATAAGGCGTAGCTAGCGAGGCTGGATTTTTTTCCATGAAAGTTTGATACATTCTTGATAGCTGAGTATTTATAGAATCCGTCTTTCTGAATAATTCAGCAGGTTGATACTTTGATTGATTACTATAAAGAATACTTAACTGACTTGAGTATTTGCTTCTTCTTTCTTCTAGAATTGCATAATCTCTATGTGCTACAGACTTTAATACTTGTGTGTTTGAAAATGAATCGCTTGAAATTACTTCTATTGAGGTAGGCTCGCTTAAGAAATAAGTCATATTTTTTTGCTTCAAATGATCTTTTGCATAAGGCGGTTTGCAAAACAATGTTACAAGCGATGTGGCTTTGGTAATATTCTTAAAATAATATTCTCCATTAACAACTTTTGCACTATCCATACCAGTTTTACCATCAAGAAAAATAGCATAGATATAACTGATAGAGTCATTGATATGGATAAGTTTGCCTTTTATTTGAAGTGCCGTATCTTTTGTTTGAGCATTTGCTGATAAACTTAAGCCTACGAGTATTATAGCTATTATCTTGTTCATGCTATCGGGTAAGAATGAAATTGGGTTATAAAAATATTTTTTTGCACCAACTAAGGCGTAAATTTTATAAGGCTTTTATCGTAGCGTAGGTATTTTAAGTTTAGTAACAAGGAAGGCTAAGGGGTTTTTCATATTAAACAACAAACCCGACAGGTTTGCAAACCTGTCGGGTTGCAAACCTGTCGGGTTGTAAAGTTGTAAGTTATTTCTTTTGCAAGTAGTTCTTTCTCAACTATTGGTTTGCGTATCTAGGGTAATTTTAATTTAAGAACTCATTACCCAAGCAATTATAACTACTAATAATAGACATATTCAACTGTTTCTGTCACTTTGTTTTGAGTATCTACAATTGTCATGGTTTTAATAAGCCCATTAGTATCAAACTGCGGTACAAAAGTGGTAACGGTTTTTGGTGCATTATAGTTATTATATAAGGAAGGTTTAGAACCAGTTTGGGTGGCTATTAGGTTTTTACTAAACAAAGCACCATAGTTCAGTACTCCTGAAATATTTATTCCAAACAATGGATTACTAGTGTTGCTGAAAGTATAACTATTAAGATAGCTTGGTAAGGAATTACTAGTGTTTGTGTTTGCACCTGTAGATGTTATAATTACATTCTCATTAGCAATGTAAAATGTGTCGTTTGTTATCTGTGGTGCACTTGTTCTATAAGGATAGTTTCTATTCCAAAAAATCACTTTGTCAGTACCATAACTTATATGCTTAATGTCGGTAGCCGTTGTTGTACTGAAGCCGGGGCTAAATGTAGGTACTGAACTTGTTATAGAGTCTAGAATAGGCCTACTATTATTGTCGTAACTTACTACATGAGAAAAAGTATATTTAGTACCTTGAAATATCCACTGCGCTGTGTAAGAACTTGGTTGCATATTGCTGCCAGAATACGTGTATATGTTTTTAGTAGTGTCTATTTTAACAGGTGTAACCGAACTATCTATATAAATCGTAGCAAGTGTTGTAACTCGTAAGTTATTATCAAAGGTAAAATTCAATATAGTTCTATATTTGGATATCACAGAACTTAGTTGTTTTACTAAAACCACAGAATTTGGATTAGGTGATATCGGATTATCCTTATTACAAGAAACCAATAATAACATAGTAATAATTGTAAAAAAGAACTGTCTCATAAGTAGTAAAGTATTGTGTAAGTATTTTATTTTTTAATGTTTCTTGTAATAAATGATTAGTAAATAATCTATCTAATTAGCCAACTTCTTTCTTTCTTTTTACTTCCCCTCATCCACCTTCTTTTCCTCCTCACCATCACTAGCTTTTCCAGCCAAAATACTTTGGTCAAAAAAGGATGTAGCAGCTTGTGGGTTGCCTATGTTTTTAAGGGCAATGCTTAGTACATTGGTAGTAAGCTGTATCTCTAATATATCTCGGGTAGCTTCGGTGGTTTCTGTGGCATCGCTTACTTTACCTTTTTGCTGCAGTTGTGTACCACGTGCAGCTTTAAACTGGGTGAGAAAATTGGTAAATTCGGTAACCGTAGTATTACCAAACGTAGCTGTATGTGCGGTAAAAGCCGTAACTATTCTGTTCATCAAGGTTTCTGCATTTAGCAAAGTGGCGCGGTTATATTCATCTAAGCCGGCAGGAAAAAACTCTAAATACTCAGGGGTATCTTTAGGAAAATAGTTACTTATTAAGCCTTCACGTAAGCGTAATTTTTTTTGAAAATTAGCTACCACATTGTTCATGCTTTTGGTGCGGCTTTGTTGCAGGGCAAAGCTGGTATCTCTATCTGATAATGCACCAAAATAGTTTTCGTAAGCAGTTTCTGTGCTGTTTAATAAATCATCGTACACATTATTGGTGTTTTGTACGGCTAGTCTTTGCAAGTGGTCTTCTGTAAACTTGCGAAGTGTTTGGCGACTAATATTTTTGTCGTCAAATTGGTTTTCGAAAAAGCGATCTAGAGACATCATAACATTTAGTTTTAATTGTGCTAATGTATTAAGTTTTTTGTAGTAAAACACGCTTCATATACTTTTTTATCAAAAAAATTTTTTTTTTAACTTTTGTACTACCATAAGTAAAATAAATTTTTAAGTATGCGATGTGTTTGTCTAGTATTTTTCCAACTTTTTAGAATAATATCAATTACTTGATGCAGCATATTCCTTTTTTAGGGAACTATCGTGATTAAGTGATGTATTGTGTTCCATTTTTTTTGAATGATATAAATTAGTTGATGTTGCATATTCCTTTTTTTAGGAACTATTAATATTGCTTAATGTGCTGTATTCTAACTTTTAGGAACTATATTAATTAGTTAATGTACTGTATTCCTTTTTTTAGGAATAGTCAACCTTAAATAATGTGGTACATTCTAACTTTTGGGAATGATATAGATTATTTAATGTGGTGTATTGCTAGGTTTTATAAATAGGATAGTGCGCCACATTTATTTAGTAATAAAAGGATAATTGCTGTTAATGGTATGTATATATTAGTTTGTAAAGCATCATAATAACCCAAGGCTTAAGCCTTTGGAACGAACAAAAATGGTAAGGCTTTAACCAAGTGCAGTTTAGCGTATTGCCTGTACTATGGCACAAGGCTAACTCTTTTGCAAGGTTGGCTTTTGTATGCCTTGCAAATGTGCCTAATTTGGTGCATTGGCTAGTTAATTCCTCTTGCCTGATTTGCTAAATTAATGTTTTCAACGTTTGGTCTTAGTGTATGGTTTGCAGGTAATTGTATTTTGTCAAATGCAAGTGCTTGAAATTTTCTAAAGCCTGAGTCCAAACCAACTTTTTCTAGATACTCCATTTTAGTTGTGTTGATTAATATATTAAAATCGGTGTCAAAATAAATTAATGAACGGTCATAGGCTGTATGATGTAAAGCACAAAGACTTATTCCATTTCCAATTTCGTCAGTTCCTTTTTCGTGAGAATGAGGAACAATATGAGCCGCTTCAATAAGTTCTAATCCAATACTGCACATTGCACATTTGTTGTTATAAGCCTCATAAACGATTGACTTAAATCTTGGGTCTCGTTTATATCTAGTGTGGGTAATTGTCAAATGTCCTTCGGGGAAGTCTGCAAAGCCATCTGAGTTATTGGCGTTTAATAAGTCGGACTCATTTACTAATGCAACTAATTCGGAGTTGTCAAGTAGATGAATGTTTTTTAAGTTTTCAAGGTACAAACCTAAATAGTCAGGCAGAAAGCTTATTACAGATTGACCATTTGTATCTCTATAGGTTGCAATTTTACTTATTGCAGCTTGTAGCTGAACCGAAAATCTTGAATATAAAGAGATGGTTTGTTTTTGATTAAATCGGTCTCTCATTAAGTAAGGATTCCAAGCTGTAAAAACTTTTTCGTCCGCAAAATATCCAAGAACAATTACTTCTGTTTTTGAGTTTAATGCGTCATTAAAGTTTCTTGTATTTGCAATTTGAATTCTACATTCATCTTGGTTTTCTCTACCGTCTCCAGATTCGTGAACATTTTTAATGAGTACATAAAAAGTTTTTTTGTTTATTGAAAAACGATAGGGATTATTTCCGTCAATAAAAACAACGTTGTCAGAATACAATCGCAAACTATCAATTAATAGATATTGTTTCTTGTGTTTGCGGAATTTGCGTTAGGGATTGAAGTGGAAATCCTTTTGTGAGGAACGAACAAAAGATTGGAACGGAAAGCCCGACCCGAAGGGGAACGCCCAAATCATTCAAATTTAGTTTAAAGAAAGATCAATCTTGATATTGATGCCATTTTCAAGTCTGTAAGAAATTATGTTGTGATTTTCAAAAGCAAATTTTGCCGCAGCAAAGTCATTAATAAAAATATTGCATTCATCACATTTTTCAATAACCAAAATACCATCGACAATTTTATCTGAACAAAAAACAGCAGTTTCAATCCAGCCTTTGGCGTCACAGATATGGCAAGTATAGTTCATGTTTTCAATTTGATAAATTTTTAATAGCCAATTAAAACAATTCCTTTTAATGGAAGTTGCAATCGACCATTAATGTAAAGTGTTTCTAAAAATGCAAAAATGCTTTCAAAATCATCTGTTCCAGCGTAAGTGTTTCTAACAGCCAAAATCAAATATTCAACAGAAGGCATCATACAAGTCTGAAAAATATCTTTTAAAAATTGATTATTTCGGTATGCTCTTCCAGCTTCAACTTCTAAGACAATTTTCAAATCTTCACTAATTCCATCTGCATCAAAAAATTTATCAATTCTGCTGTTCAAACCAAAAAGGACTGGAACTCTGATTTTATCATCTTTAGTTTTGCTACGTTCAACTTTAAATTTTATTAGTTCCAAATCCTTCCTAACAACTTCTAAAATTTGATTGCTGCTGTAATTAAAATGGTGTGAATCAATTAAGTGATGATTATTTTCAAAACATAAAATAGCCTCTCTAATTTGTTCAGTAATTCCAAAGGAACGAGGGAATAATTGGTAACGTAATTTCATAATTATGCAGGAAGTTTAAAATTATTCGCTGGAACCGCATTGCCAATTTGTTTTTGTACTGAACGTCTAGTGCCTACAAAATGGTAATCCTCGGGAAATGTTTGAATGGCTGCACTTTCGGGAACTCTTAATCTTCTGTTGTTCCAATGAAAAGGACCCACCCAAGGACCAGGTTGGGCAGCAATTGTCCAAGATGGTTTGTTGGGATGTAGTTTTAAAAGGAAATTCCAAAATCGTTTGTTCGCCAAAAATTGGGGGTTTGGATGTCCGCTTCTTTCTGATAGGGCAAAATAATTTTGTCCAGGTGGAATTTGTTTTAGGGCTTCGTCATAAGTTTTTCCTGTGGTTAACTCTTCAGGTTCAAAATATTTATCGTTGTCAAATTTCCCAATCCAATCAATTACATTTTCGTAAGGCAATAGATTGTTGTTCATCATTATTTCAATTTCTTCGCCGTGAGTTTTTATGGGATTGCCAATGATGCCTTTTTTTGATGCAATAAAAAAAACTCTTTTCCTTTTTTGTGGTACTCCAAAATCTTGTGCATTTGCTCTATAAACTATCAACTTATAACCTAACTTATCAATTGCTTCTGTTAGGTCAGAAACTGCATTTACATTTTTTGGATGCATCAAACTCTCAACATTTTCTAATAAAAAGCCATCGGGTTTTAGTTCTTCAACAATACGCAAATATTGTCCAATCATATTTCTTGGATCTTCGCTTCCAAGTCTATTTTTATGTGTAACCCAATAACCTGCTTTGGAAAAAGGTTGACAAGGCGGGCCTCCAACTAAGATTAATTTTTCTGGTTTGTTTTCTTTAATTATTTTGGCGTAATCAGATGCAAACATTTCTTTTATGTCTCTGTGAAAATGTTGTGTGTGGGCAAAATATTTATTTGCTTTCATTGTAGCAACACTATCTCTGTCAAAGTCTAAGCTTGAAATAACTTTTGAACCTGCTAGTTGAGAACCAATATCTAAACCTCCTGCACCAGAGAAAAAACCAATTGTTTGAATTTTGCTGCCGATAATTTCCTCAATCTTATCGTTTACTGTATAGCCTCTTTGATTATATTTTATACCAATAAATTCTTTCTTTTGATGAATGATAAAATCATCCTCAAAAAGTCTAATCTGCGGTTCTTCAACTAGCATTAATGATTCTTTTGGGAATTTATATTGTAACATATTAGTGCTTGTCGTTTTTAATTAAATATTCTACTTTCTGTTCTGCCAAGTGAAAAACTTCTCCGCCCATATTTTCTGAATAGACTTTGTTTGCAAATTTTTCACTTAACAATTCCGTTTTCATTTTTTCTAAATCAAGAGAAAATATTTTACAAAAAATTGGTAATTTCTTTTCGTCAAAACTTCTTTTGCCAGTCTCAATTTTACTAAGATTAGCAGAATCCATATCTAGCATTGCAGCAAGTTTTGTCAAAGTCCAATCTTTGTCCTTCCGTAACTGTCTTACCTGGTCTCCAAAGTTTTCCATTTCTAATTTGATTTAAAAATCTTGTCAATAGATGACAAATATAGGTTCTAGTTTTTCTTTACCTGCATAAAATTGCGAATGTTTTTAGCAATTTTGTATTTTGGGTGCTGTGTGGGCTTTGTGTTGAGTATTGTTATTTGCTCATGTAATTAGTTGAAGCCGGTAAGAATTTCGCCCACTTTGCTGGGTTGCCTGTACTATGGCACAAGGCTAACTCTTTTGCAAGGTTGGCTTTTGTATGCCTTGCAAATGTGCCTAATTTGGTGCATTGGTGCGTGTTGGCAAAGTAATGGATGCTTAAATGTTTGCAAGATGTTGTTTAAAGTATTTAACCTTTGCAGGGTGCAACGCAACAATGCTACATTGAAAACATAAAGCCGAAGGCATAAAAAATAAAAATGTGGGTAAAACCTTGCGCTAACTATTATGTAACGTTTATTTTTTTCTTATTTTTATTCTCTCAAAATATTCTAAATAATAAATTTTATACGCTATGCTTAAATTAAATGTAATTGGTCATCTTGGTAAAGATGCTATTGTAAACAATGTTAACGGTAAGTCTGTCATTAATTTTTCTGTGGCACATTCTGAAAAAATAAAAGACGCACAAGGCAATCAAAGCGATAAAACGATTTGGGTAGATTGTGCTTATTGGACAGACAGGGTGGCTATTGCACCTTACTTAAAAAAAGGTACGCAAGTATATGCTGAAGGTAATGGCGATATAAGAACTTATACTACTAACGATGGCAGAAATGGTGTTACTTTAACATTGCGTGTATCAACTATTCAGTTGCTAGGCAGTAGGGCCGAAGGCGATAACAGTGGTGGCAATTACAACAACAACAACAATTATCAGCAGCAAGCTGCGCCACAACAAAGCTACCAACAAGCACCACCACAGCAGGCATATCAGCCACAGCCGCAGCAAAACTTTACCCCCCCCGCTGCACCATCGGCTGCAGAACTAACAGAACCTTTGGATGATTTACCGTTCTAAGCATTTTTCTCGCAGATAACCTAGATGGGCGCAGATTATTGATAAAAATCAGGAGTTTTATTTGCGTTAATCTGTGATATCTGCGGGATATTTTTTTGCAAACTATCTTTCACATGAAAATGGTTACTGAAAAGTGACCTTTTTTAATTTATAAGCAATACCAAAATAACAATTTACAAAAGCATGGCTTTACAATTTTCTGATGCAAGTATTGAGGATTTACCAACCATTGTTGCCATTTATAATAGCACCATTGCAGCAAGAATGGTAACCGCAGATACCAAACCTGTAAATGTTGCCAGCAAACTAGCTTGGTTTCAACAACATAATCCTAAATAATTGGGTTTTGAGCAGTGGGGAAATTAAAAAAATATTGCTGCGATGGATGATATAGAAAGAAGCCTAACCATTATGGGCAAACGCTTGTACTAACATTTAATGCACAGCTTTTACTAAAATACGCAATTGATGGAACAAACATTTTCTTTTCAGCATTTATACCAGTTTACCGAATCTGTTTTTATACAAATGGGCTGTAGCACTACCGATGCAGCTACTGCCACCAAAGCGTTATTGTCTGCCGATATTAGAGGTATTGATAGCCATGGTGTAGCACGCCTAAGTGGTTATGTACGCCTATGGGAAGCAAAACGCATAAATGCAACACCCAACATTTGTATAGTACACCAAACACCTTCAACTGCTGTAATAGATGGTGATGCAGGCTTGGGTTTAGTAGTAGCACCTTATGCCATGCAAGTGGCTATAGATAAAGCCACTAATGTAGGCACCGGCTGGGTAAGTGTAAAAAATAGTAACCACTTTGGCATTGCAGGTTACCATGCCATGATGGCTTTGCAACACGATATGATTGGCGTTGCTATGACAAATGCAAGTGCTTTGGTAGCACCAACGTTTAGCATAGAAAAAATGTTAGGTACAAACCCTATTGCTGTAGCTATACCAGCTAACCAACAACCTGCTTTTGTGGCTGATTTTGCAACTACAACTGCCGCCAATGGTAAGCTAGAAATTTTGCAACGCAAAAACGCCAATACACCTAATGGTTGGGTGCAAGATAAAGATGGTAACACCACTAATGATGCGAATATTTTAAAAAAGCAAGGCGCTTTACTGCCGCTTGGTAGCGATAGAGAACATGGTAGTCATAAAGGCTATGCACTTGGTAGCATTGTAGATATTTTTTCAGCAGTGCTTAGTGGTGCTAGTTATGGCCCTTGGGCACCACCTTTTCCTGCCTATATTGCTATGCCCCACAATCAGCCTGGGCAAGGTTTGGGCCATTTTTTTGGTGCGATGCGTGTAGATGCTTTTAGACCAGCCGATGAATTTAAAAGCCACATGGATAATTGGATTGGCAGATTTAGAAACGCAAAACCAGTACAAGGCCATAACAGCGTATTAATTCCTGGCGACCCTGAACGAGAAATGACAGCCATTAGAATGGCAGAAGGCATTCCGTTACTACAATCTGTAGTGGATGATTTAAAGCAAGTAGGGGCTAAGTTTGGCGTTAGTTTATAAGAATGTGAACGCCCATAACACCGATTGAAAAGATAAACACACGTGAATTTAAGCGTGTAAAATATTGTAAGTAATATTCAATTAGTGTAATTCGCCTACATGCTTTACTTCGCCTATTTTTTCTTAACAAATTAAAAGCACCTTGTTGCTGCCTGATACCTTTATTTTTGTAACACTTAAAAAATACTCATGGGCATAATTTTATTTATTGTAGGCACTATTGGTTGGCATGTTGGCATGTATGGCATGTTTAAAAAAGCAGGTTTAGAACCTTGGAAGGCTTTGGTACCTTTTTACAATACTTGGTTAATTGTAGAAAAATGCGAACTAAATAAAGTATGGTTTTGGTTGCAGTTAATTCCTATTGCTGGCCAGTTTATTACCATTTGGATTACCATTATTTGGGTAATGCACTTTAAAAAGGTTAACCTTGTAGATCACACATTAACTGTGTTTTTACCCTTTGTTTATTTACCCTATTTAGGTTTTTCTGATAAAGAAAAATGGTATGGCAAAGAAACTTTAAAACACTATCACAAGCCTGTTAGTAGAGAATGGATAGATGCAGGCGTATTTGCCGTGGTAGCAGCTACCATCATTCGCTCGTTTGTTTTTGAGGCCTACGTAATACCTACTGGTAGTATGGAAAAAACACTGCGCATTAACGACTTTTTGTTTGTAAATAAAGTGGCTTATGGTTCACGTGTACCACAAACACCGTTGGCTTTTCCATTTGTACATAACTTTTTACCGTTCTCTCAAACAGCACCATCTTACTTAAAATGGATACAGTTAAAATACGACCGATTACCAGGTTACACACCTATTAAGCGTAACGATGTGGTGGTATTTAACTTTCCTGCTGGCGATACTATAATAAATGAAATAGGTTATGGTTCTGCCGTACCTTATTACGATGTGCTACGCCAAATGTATAAAGGCAACCGTGATGCACTATTGGCCGAACATGAAATTATTGTTCACCCAATGGATAAAACCGATAACTACATTAAACGTTGTGTAGCTATTGCAGGTGAAACTATCCAAATAAAAGAAGGTCAGTTATATGTAAATGGTACTGCTTCTCAACCTTATAAAGATGCACAAACTGACTATATTGTAACAACAAATGGTACAGGCTTTACAGAAGAGTATTTGAAAAACGAATTAAACCTTTGGTTGAAAGACGGCGATAATTTAGAATTTTCTAAACTTAGCGACTCTACTTACACACTTAACATGCGTGCAGAAGATGCAGAAAAAGTGAAAAAATTGTCTTTTGTTACAAGCATTGTAAGAATACCAGTAGACCAACCAACTTATCCTTACGATACATTTCATAACTGGACTACCGATAATTTTGGACCTTTGTGGATACCTAAAAAAGGTACTAGCATTACTTTACAGCCCAATAACATAGAACTGTACAAACGTGCTATTGAAAACTACGAAGGCAATACGTTTGAAATTGTAAACGGCAAATACATAATTAACGGTAAAGAAACCACCACTTACACTTTTAAATACGATTACTATTGGATGATGGGCGACAACCGCCACCGCAGCCAAGATAGCCGCTATTGGGGTTTTGTACCAGAAACACATGTGGTAGGTAAAGCATCGTTTATTTGGTTTAGCTGGGAAAATGGCCCACGTTTTAGCCGCATTTTTAAGTTTATTAAGTAGAAGTTTGGGGGATGGGATTAGCCACAACGGCACAACGACACAAAGTTTCACAACGAAAACTACATTAGCAAATTATCACATCATCACATCAGCACATCATCACATCAGCACATCATCACATTAGCACATCATCACATCATCACATTAGCACATCATCACATCATCACATCATCACATCATCACATTAGCACATTAGCACATTAGCACATCAGCACATCAGCACATCATCACATTAGCACATCAGCACATCAGCACATTAGCACATCAGCACATTAGCACATCAGCACATTAGCACATCATCACATTAGCACATCATCACATCATCACATCA
>JASGCX010000127.1 GCA_030053925.1 Flavobacterium sp. | reverse complement strand
TCGACTATCGACTATCGACTATCGACTATCGACTATCGACTATCGACTATCGACTTCTCTCATCTCACTTTTCCCTATTTTCACCGCATGGAAGCACAAAAAATTATTGCAGGCGGTGGCTTGGTTTTTAACGAGAAAGATGAGTTATTGATGATTTTTAGACGTGGTTTTTGGGATTTGCCAAAAGGTAAATTAGATGCAGGCGAAACTATTGAAGCTTGTGCTGTAAGAGAAATACAAGAAGAAACAGGCTTACAAGAAGTAATATTAGGCAAGTTTATTGGCATTACACAACACCAGTATTTCGATAAATTTATTAATAAAGAAGCAATAAAGGAAAGCCATTGGTATGCAATAACAGCCAATAGCAGCCAAGCATTACAACCACAAACCGAAGAAGATATTACCGAAATACGCTGGGTAAATAAAACTGAGTTGCCTTTATTATTAGCCAAAACTTACCCAAGCATTGTAGAAATTGTTACAAAATATTTAACCACTAATGCGTAATGTTAGTAACGATATTGCTACATCATTACTAGCAAAATAATGAGCGGTTAACTCATCATTTTTACAATCAATTCTTTCATTAAACCAGCATCATCTGTGCTGCCATTGCCTATACCAATGCTGCGAAGGTTATAGCTGTGTAACAATAACAAAATACGCTCAATGCCTTGATGGCCGTAGTTTTTGGCCGATTGCAGATAATCTTTCACAAAATAAGGCATAACGCCAAGTGCTGCGGCAATGTCTTTTTCGTTATTACTAGGCACCCCAAAAATCATGTAGGTTTTACTAAAAAAATTATACAGTGCTGGCAGTATCATTTGTATAGGTGCAGCTTTAGGATTTTGCTCGAAATAATGGGCAATGCGAATGGCTTTTGGTAAGTTTTTTTTTGCCAACGCATCTTGCAATTCAAATACGTTAAACTCTTTGCTTACGCCTATGTATTTCTCTATATCATCTTCCGAAATGGCTTTGCGACCAGCCAAGTTTACGGCTAGTTTTTCTATCTCGTTTTGAAGGCGACTTAAATCGTTGCCAACATGGTCTACCAATAGCAACAACGCTTTGGGGTCAATACTTAAACCATGTTGGTTAATCATGCCTTTTGCCCAATCGGGTAATTGATTGTCGTACAATTTTTTTGTAAACAGCAACTCGCTTTTTTCCTTTAAAATTTTGCCTAGTTTGCTTCTACCATCTATTTTTTTTTCTTTATGGCTTACCACAAAAACGGTTGATGGCAGCGGCTTTTCAATATAGCTTTCTAGCTTATCTATGTCCCTCATGTGCTGCGCCTCTTTTAGCAGCACCACTTGCCTATCGGCAAACATTGGGTAGCGCCTACATGCATTTATTACATCGGCCCAGTTAGCATCACGGCCGTAAAAGATGGTAAGGTTAAAACTCGCTTCGCTTTCAGAAAGAATTTTATGTTCTGCATAATTTACTATTTCATCAATAAAATAAGGCTCATCACCTTCTAACCAATAGACAGGTTTAAACGCTTTTTTCTTAAAATCAATGATAATTTTTTCAGCAGACATGGGGCAAATATATTGGTTTCTAGCAAAGGAACTAAGGAAGCAAAGCCCACAAAATATCCCGAGGATATAGATAGAATAATGCGTGGTTGAAGCTGATTGCCGGGCAAACAGGTGGCATTTTGTAAAGCTAATTTTGCAGGCTTTGCTATCAAAATTCTACTAATGGCTAACAAATTAATTGCCCCCGAGAGCCTTTAGTCCGGGGTTAAAAATGGCGAATTTGTTGGCTTTAGCCGAAAGCTTACACTTGTTGCTGCCTTTAAATTAGGCTAAAGCCAACCCTAAAAAGAACACACAAATCTCTTGGCTAAAGCACAAGGGCTATTGATTGCCAGGCAAACAGGTGGTATTTTGTAAAGCTAATTTTGCAGGCTTTGCTATCAAAATTCTACTAATGGCTAACAAATTAATTGCCCACGAGCCTTTAGGCCGGGGTTAAAAATGGCGAATTTGTTGGCTTTAGCCGAAAGATTACACCTGTTGCTGCCTTTAAATTAGGCTAAAGCCAACGCTAAAAAGAACACACAAATCTCTTGGCTAAAGCACAAGGGCTATTGATTGCCAAATTGAATGGGTTAATAGTATATTGTTGCTTACAGCATCACCTACGCTTAGATAAAAGCTGCAAAGCGAACCCAACGTACAAGTGAGTGACACAACCGAGGCTAAATAGAAATACCAAAGCTGGTAAACAAAAAATCTACAACTTAACTCTAGGATCTACAATACCATAAAGCACATCGGCCAAAATATTTACGATGATAAAAAACGTGGCAGTAATTAATACGCTGCCCATAACCACAGGAAAATCGAGCTTTTCTAAAGCATCTACGGTTACTTTGCCAATGCCTTTCCAACCGAAAATATATTCAACGAAAAATGCACCTGCCAACAACTCGGCAAACCAACCTGTAATAGCCGTAATAACTGGATTGAGTGCGTTGCGCAAAGCATGTTTAAAAATAACGGTGCGCTTGCTTACACCTTTGGCATAAGCGGTGCGAATATAGTCTTGCTCAAGCACATCTAACATGGCACTACGCATAAGTTGCACAATAATAGCCAAGGGACGAATGCCCAAAGTAATAGCTGGCAAAATGAGATTTTTAAGCTGCAAATGCTTGCCTGTAAACGGGTCAATATCGTACAAACTGCCCGTCATACTAAGGCCTGTGTAATGGCTAAGCACAAAGCCAAACAAGTAAGCTAGAATAATGCCCATGAAAAAAGAAGGCGCAGAAATACCCAAAACACTAGCAAAAATGCTGCCTGTATCGTAAATGGTGTTTTGCTTTACAGCCGCTAACACACCTAACAAAATGCCAATAACTGTAGCAATAAACATGGCTGTTAATGCAAGAATAATGGTGCCTGGCAGAGCTTCAAACAATACCTCGGTTACTTCTTTTTTGGTTTGATATGAGCGGCGCAAATACGGTAATTTAATGCCCACTTTAGTGGTATTGCTGCCTATAAAAAAGCCTTTTAGTTGTTTGGTTTTAATGTCTTCGGCAGAATGAATGGCTATTGGCGACACATCATTGGCATACAATAAAAACTGCTGCCATTTGGGTTTATCTAAGCCTAGTTGCTTGCGAATATTGTTGATGGTTTTTGCATCGCCACTTTGGCCAAGCACCAATCTTGCAGGATCGCCAAAACCTTGAAACAGAAAGAACACAATTACCACCACACCTGCTAATACTAGCAAGCCATAGAGAATTTTTTTGGTGATGAATTGTAGCATTGCTGATTTGAGATTTGGGAACCGTGAAAAGTGAAAGGTGAATTGTGAAAAACACTTTGTGATGTTACATTTTGTGTAATTCGTGCAATTGTTCTAAAATTCGTGAAATCCGTTATCAAAATCTTGGTAGCTAAACTTGTTTATAATAGTAGCGTTCTTCATTAAAAAGTACGTTGCATTTACCCTTGCGGCGGTTTTAATTAATGTGGCATCGCATTTAAGTATGGTAATGCTATCGCTTGCTATCTTTTGTAATGCCTCATCCGATTGAGACGTAACATAAAACAGCGGTATTTTATTCTTAACGCAATAAACTTTGGTAGTTAGCAAATCTGTGTGCCATTTTTGGTAATTACTAGGATACTCGTTGCTAAATACCATTACATATTTAGGCAGGCTAAATACTGCATTGGTAGTATCTACACCATTGGTATTTACAAGGTTAAAGCTGGTAATTTTAGGTTCGTTGCTACCTTTTTTTACCAATTCATCTATTCTATTAACATAGATGTAAGTGCTATCAAAATCTGCTGGAAAATTGTTTTGATCAAACGCAATTGGCTTACCGTTTTTAGTGTATTGGTAAATGATGGTGGTGCTATCTGGCACATAGTTTTTAGGCT
Source organism: Flavobacterium sp. (assembly GCA_030053925.1). Lineage (GTDB taxonomy): Bacteria > Bacteroidota > Bacteroidia > Chitinophagales > Chitinophagaceae > Parasediminibacterium. Next base: position 707 of record JASGCX010000127.1, on the reverse strand, counting down.
TTTGCATTTGCGTTACAATATTGTTGCCCACTTTATAAGGCAAGCAATCGTAAAAAGGCAAATGGTTAAGAACATACCACTGAACGCCTGTAAAAAAGCATATACAAGCCAATGAAAAAATATCTGCAACATGCAACTTAATTGTGCTTGTAAGCTTTTTATAGTTGATGGTTAGCACCACAATTAATACTAGCAATACAATGTCTTTTAAGAAACTTTGCAATGGTGTAAGTGGTAAGCAATCGCCCAAGCAACCGCAGGTTTTTATTTTGCCGCTTAATAAAGCATAGCCTGTTAAAAACGTGAAGAAGATGATAAGCAACAATAGTAGGCGAGTTACAAATTTCATTCGTTGCCCTAGCAGCAATGCCACACCACAAACTACTTCTAGCAGGTTCATAAAAATGGCAAGAAATAAGGCGTATTTATCTAGTGCAAACCAGCCCCAAACTTCAAAAAACTCTTGCATTTTGTAGGTTAAGCCTAGTGGGTCGTTCACCTTAACTAAGCCTGAAAAAATAAAGAGTAAACCAACTATCCAACGGATGATTAAAAGTGTTTGTTTCATAAAGTGAATGGTGAAAGGTGAAACGTGAAAGGTGAAACGTGAAAGGTGAAACGTGAAAGGTGAAAGGTGAAACGTGAAAGGTGAATGGTGTTAATGCCTAAAAAGAGTTGACCGTTATTTATCTTTTAACGCCATGTTT
>JASGCX010000126.1 GCA_030053925.1 Flavobacterium sp. | reverse complement strand
CACATCATCACATCATCACATCATCACATCATCACATCATCACATTATCACATTAGCACATCATCACATCATCACGGGTTAATAATTTAGATTGGGATAAATAGCCGATAACCTTAAATTTGCACACTTTAATTAGATAAACCACAAAAACGAAACGATACAAAGTGTTACAACGCTGCGAATCGTAATGAAGATAATTCGTTGTGGTTCAAAAATTAGACATCACAAATCTGAAATTAGAAACATGGCAGACATTTTTGAGAAGTTAGTTAAAAATTACGGTCCAATAGGTATGCACCGTGAAAGAGCACATGGTTATTTTGCGTTTCCAAAATTAGAAGGCGAAATTAGCAGTAGAATGAAATTTCGTGGTCAGGAAATGATTGTGTGGAGTTTGAATAACTATTTGGGTTTAGCCAATCACCCCGAAATACGAAAAGTGGATGCAGAAGCGGCTGCACAATATGGTTTGGCTAGCCCTATGGGTGCTAGAATGATGAGTGGTAATACAACGCATCACGAAAAACTTGAGGCTGAACTTGCAGCATTTGAAAGTAAAGAAGATGCCATTTTATTGAACTTTGGCTACCAAGGTATTATGAGTACAATTGATGCCGTTTGTGGCCGTCACGATGTAATTGTGTACGATGCCGAAAGCCATGCATGTATTATTGATGGTTTGCGCTTGCATACTGGCCACCGTTATGTGTACAAACACAACGATTTAGAAGACTTAGAAAAACAACTAGAACGTGCCACTGCATTGATAGACAAACAAAAAACAGGTGGTATTTTAGTAATTACCGAAGGTGTATTTGGGATGGCTGGTGACCAAGGCAAACTAAAAGAAATTATTGACCTTAAAGGCAAATTTGATTTTAGATTATTGGTAGATGATGCGCATGGTTTTGGTACTTTAGGTAAAACTGGTGCTGGTGCCGGCGAAGCGCAAGGCTGCCAAGATGGTATTGATTTGTATTTCTCAACCTTTGCAAAATCGATGGCTTCTATTGGCGCATTTTTAGCTGGCCCAAGAATTATTATCGATTATATCCGTTACAACATTCGCTCTCAAATATTTGCTAAAAGCTTACCTATGCCAATTGTAATTGGCAACTTAAAGCGTTTAGAAATGTTGCGCACCATGCCCGAACTGAAAGAAAAATTGTGGACCAACGCATTGAAATTGCAAGCAGGCTTAAAGGAGCGTGGTTTTGATATTGGTAATACCAATACACCTGTAACGCCGGTGTACATGAAAGGTGGTGTAGAAGAAGCCACAGCCATGTGTATGGATTTACGTGAAAACTACAAAGTGTTTGCATCTATTGTGGTGTATCCTGTTATTCCAAAAGGCCATATTATTTACCGTTTAATTCCTTCCGCCGCACATAATGATGAGGATATTGAAATTACTTTAAAAGCTTTTAGCGAAACCAAAAACAAATTAGATGCAGGATCTTACAAAGTAGAAGCTATACCAGATATGGCTGATGCTAGATAATTTGATAAGAAAAAAATAAAAACGCCTCGCTAAAAGAAATAGCGGGGCGTTTTTATTTTTACTTACAGTGGTACTTCTTTAAAATGTATGCTAGTATAAAATACAATAAGCAGCAACGATTTACGTTGAAATAAGTTATGAGAGAAATAACTATTCAAGTAAATTGCCCTCACTGCAAGGGTGTAAAAGTGAAGAAAATGGTACGAAAGCAACAGGTAAGCAAAACTTTCTTTGCCATAATTGTAAAAAACAGTTTCAATATGCGTATGTTAATAAAGGTGCAAACCCAGCTAAAAAGAGTTAGTTAAATTGTAGGTTCACAAATCTATCGCAACAGATAAAAGCACTGCTACAGTAACACAAAGCCTCTGGAATTTTGGTGATGGAACCGCTACTACAGGTGCTACAGCTACTAATAAATACCGTGCTGCCGCTACTTACACCGTTGCACATGCTATTATAGACCAATACGGTTGCCTAAGTACTACCGTAACGCAAACTGTGGTGGTAAATGCCTTACCTGCAGTAAATGCTGGTTTAGACAAATACATATTGCTAGGCAGAAGCGATGTAATAAAAGCCGTGGCAGCCGTTGCCAGTAGGTACGTATTACTACCTTATAAATCCTAAAAATGGCTTAGAAAAAATGGCTGGTAGTGTAACCATTATTAGATAATTACAGTTGTTTTTTAAAATATTACGTTTGCCAAAACCCAACGCCCCTACGCAATTGAGGGGCGTTGGGTTTACAGGCCCCCCTTCAAAAGCCTTTCAGCAACTTTTTATGGTTAAATACGGCTTCTGCTAATACGTTTTGTAGCTTGTGTACCCATGCGCATACCATAATAAATGCTGATATTTATAACTTGCAAAAATTACGTCTTAAATTTTTAGTCTAAAGGTTAGATGATATGTTTTTGAAGTTAAATTTCACCAAAAAGCGTACTAAAATAACCCTGTGATAGATAACATTGCGCCATTGAAATCTTACAATATAACCTAGTGATACAACAATGCTAAAAGCTCAACTTACTTTACAACAATGCAGGTTAGCATCGGTGTAAATTCATACAACAATGCTTTAATGTTGTATGAATTTAAAGCAATGTTATACATCATTGAAGCTATGTTATACGACATAGTATATATTTTATTAAAAAACGCTTAAAAGTTAAAAAAAATCCTGAAAATGTTTGTTTATTAAATAGCATGTTCTTAATTTAACGTTCATAAAAAGCAATTTTTTACCCTTAAACCGAGTATTTGTATGTTAAAGCCAAAAGTAATTACAGGTTTTTCACGTTATTCCGATGGTGATTTATCTATTAAAGCCAAGCACATAGTTGCAAACCTAACTGGCAATAGTAACTATGGCACACCAAAGCCAACTTTATCTGCTGTAAGTAATGCCATTACAGCCTTTGACAGTGCTACCGAAGCAGCAGTAGATGGCGATAAACAAAGTACCGCCCTAAAAAAGCAAAAGCGAGAAGAACTAGAAGCATTGTTAAACATCTTATCGTTGTATGTGCAGTTAAATGGGCAGGATGATGAAGTAATTTTATTAAGCAGTGGCTTCGATTTAAAAAAAGCAGGAACGCCAATAGGTGTGCTGCCCAAGCCAGCTAGCATAAAAGTAAGCGCTAGCAATAACAGTGGTAGTATAAAAGTGGTGGTATCAAAAGTAGAAGGTGCCAAAACCTATTTATTTGAATATACACTTACACCCGTAACAAGTGATAGTGTGTGGACAGACGTAGCAAGCACTAAAACTACCGCCATAATAGACAAGCTAACAAGCGGAAAGCAATACGCTTTTAGAGTAGCAGGTGTAGGCGCAGATACAACACTTGTTTATAGCGATATAATTACCAGTTTTATATTGTAAACCTTTGAAGTAATATAACTAAAAGCCTAGCAAATTAATTGTTAGGCTTTGTTGTTGATAAGGTTTAGTGTAGTGGATGAAATGTATATATTTGCGACTAGCCTTTTACTTTAGTTTTATTAACTGTTAAGACAACACAGCCCACAACATGTGGTTTGGCATTATTGAGGCTTGAAAAATATTGCCTCAACATTTGTTCTTTATTGTGCTTTTGTTCGGGCGGGGCGTTATATATTTGGCTTATGAATAAAACATCGGCAGTGCCAACCTATAGCTTTGGGCATACCTACAACATTTTAAGCAAGGTTTTGTTGGTGAAAGCAACACCAACAAAGGCGTTAAAACGTTTTTTCATATCTGAAATACGTTTTTGGTACAACCAATTTAATAATGTATCAGTTGTCTCGTTCTCAAGAACAATATCAATTTCAGCTTCTAATAATTTTAAATCTATCATGGTATTTTATACACACTTTCCCTGGTAATGAAGTACGAAGTTAGAGATAATATCGTAATTGTAAACGACAATTTGTATTCTTTTCTTGTATTGGAACTCTTTAACAAAATAATGCTCTGGATTACTTGATATATCTTGAAATAAAATTCCATCAAATTTAACCCAAAATCCTTTGTCTTTAAAATAATCGTTAATTTCTTTTAATGTTGGCTTTGTACCTGTTTTTACCACAAAATTCTTAGCTGCTTTTTCAATTTGTCTAATCCAAAACAAATAATGTTCTTCATTAAACACTGTATCTAAAATTTTATCAGACTTTACTTCAGCTTTATAAATATTAAAATAGCCAGTTTTTCGTTTAAATTTTAAACCCCAATAGGCAGCATCTTTTTCATCATACCAAAAATAAAATCCCTCACCGAGCCAAGCATTGTCTTTTACGCAAACAATTGCCTTATCAATGAGAAACGCTCTTTTTTCTTGAGTATGAAACATTATCTTTTCCAAATAAATATTTTTTTGCAAACTTAGGAAAATACCACTACACACAACATGTGGTTTGGCATTATTGGGGCTTGAAAAATATAGCCTCAACATTTGTTCTTTATTGTGCTTTTATTTGGGCGGGGCGTTTTTATTTGGCTTATGAAAAAAACATCGGCAATATTGCAATCATTAGGCTTCAGTTATGGGCAGACGGAACTCGAAGGTCCCAAAAACGCCAAGCCTTACCGTTAGCCGAAATTGCACAGCGACCGTCCTAACTTCAAAGTTTCCAACAAAATT
>JASGCX010000068.1:19082-21250 GCA_030053925.1 Flavobacterium sp. | reverse complement strand
AAGAGATGAAATTGGCAGAATTGAATTTGCGCAAAAAAAAGCAAAAATTGAAGTTATAAAACAAGGAAGAAAATTAGGGCTATCAAACTCCGACCTTTCAAAATTAACAGGACTAACAGAAAAAGAAATAGAAAACCTCTAGCAATGCACTTATGCCAACATGGAGTTTTGCGCAAGTTGGGCAGACAAAATAAAAATGAGCTTATGTAATTCTGTTCGGGCTGGACGGTATAAAATATTCCACCCGTAGCAATACTTGTTCGTTTACTGTAAGTTTTAAATACATTACGCATGACATTAACAGACAAAGAGTATAAGGAGTTTTTAAAGACACATCTTGACCTTCTATTTTATGTGGGGCACAAAAAAAATATTCTGCCTAAAGACCTAAACCTTAAAAAGTTCCTTAATCTTGATTTTCAGATTAAATTTAAGTGCAGAGAATTATTGTTAGAAAATGAAGATATTGTTGACGAATACATTGCTTCAAATTTTAACCATTTGACAACAGACCAAATAGAAATATTACTTGGTTTCAAAAAGAAAATCAGAAGCAATTTTATCATTTTTAAATGCTTAATAAATGATGCAATTTTTATAGACACAAAAGACAATAAATTTTATGCCGTAAAAGCATTAGGCGACTCATTTGACACTTTCTTTGACAACTTTCCTGTTAACATTTCTACGACACTAATTCCATTTAAAGACAAAATAATTTATGATGGGTTTATGCAATCCTCAAGCGTTTATTATGGAAGGAATATGACACAGAAAATGAACGAGGATTACGAAGAAGCAAAACGTAACAATGAAATATTGACAAGCCTTAAATGATAAACCTACAGCCCACACGAACTGTGCGAAAAAACAAATAATTAGGCTCTATTTTTTGGAAATCATTTTGGTATAAAGTGCCTGATTTTACCACCGCAAAAACAAACAAATCTTTAACCAAAAAATGGTCAACCTATTTCGGGGTAACACAGCTTCTTGGGGCAGCATTAAGGCAATTACTATCCAAATGGGTTTATCATTTTTCTTATTCAACAATAGCAACAACACTTCTCTAGCTATTCATTTTTATCTTTGATAGTTTTAAGCTATTATCGCAGTTAATTATGACACTTGTACAACTAGAATATATTATTGCCGTAGATACGTATAGGCATTTTGCCACGGCAGCTTCGCATTGTTTTGTTACCCAACCATCGCTTAGTATGCAAATACAAAAACTAGAAGAAGAATTGGGCGTAAAAATATTTGACAGAAGCAAGCAACCTGTAATACCTACCGAGGCTGGTTTTGAAATACTAGAACAGGCTAGAAGAATAATGAGTGCTTGCAAGCAAATGACTGAAATTGTGGACACACAAAAGAACATTGTGCATGGCGAATTGCGCATTGGCATTATTCCTACGCTTGCGCCTTATTTGCTGCCATTGTTTATTACGGCATTTACCAAAAAATACAGCCAAGTAAAACTATTGGTAAATGAATTGACCACCGATTTATTAATTCATCGATTACGTGAGGGTAGAATAGATGTGGGTTTATTAGTAACGCCACTTAACGAGAAAGGCATTAAAGAAGAACCCTTGTTTTACGAAGAAATGATAGCTTATGTAAGCCATAAAAATTCGGCCTATAAAAAAACATACATGCTACCTACTGATATAGACCCTAATAAATTATGGTTGCTTGAAGAAGGACATTGCTTTAGAAGTCAGATTGTGAACCTGTGTGAGCTACGCAAAAGTGGTACCGATTTTGGGCAGTTTGCATACGAAGCAGGTAGCTTAGAAACCTTGCGTAAAATGGTAGAACTAAACGATGGCATTACCATTTTACCAGAATTAGCTACCATGGATTTATCTGCGAAGCAGCAAAAAAGTATTCGCCATTTTAAGCACCCAGCACCTGTACGTGAGGTAAGCATCATTACACACAGAGATTTTGTAAAACGTAGATTGGTAGAGGCTTTGAAGGAAAGTATTTTAGCTTCAATACCAGAAAAAATAATGCAGAATAATAAGCGAATGGTGGTATCGATTTGAAGTGAGAAAGTGAATAGTGAATAGTGAAAAGTGAGAAGTGAAAAATGAAAAGTGAAAAGTGAAATGTGAAAAGTGAAATGTGAGAAGTGAAATGTGAGAAGTGAAATGTGA
>JASGCX010000068.1:0-18982 GCA_030053925.1 Flavobacterium sp. | reverse complement strand
AAGTGAAATGTGAAAAGTGAAATGTGAGAAGTGAAATGTGAGAAGTGAAATGTGAGAAGTGAAAAGTGAGAAGTGAAATGTGAAAAGTGAAAAGTGAGAAGTGAAATGTGAATAGTGAAAAGTGAATGGTGAATAGTGAAAAGTGAATGGTGAATAGTGAAAAGTGAGAAGTGAAATGTGAAAAGTGAAAAGTGAGAAGTGAAAAGTGAGAAGTGAATAGTGAAAAGTGAAAAGTGAATAGTGAAGAATTTGATTCATAAAGATAAAAAAATGGCTGCTCAATTTTGGCAGCCATTTTTACTGGTAAATGTTTTTATAGAGTTCTAAAATCCGTAGGCGTTTCTTAGTTGTTGCAATACATCTTTAGGCACATTTACCGATGCTTTTACAACGGGCTTGTTAAAAGCACCTGTGGTAGCAAATACAAAGGCTTGGTGTATCTCATTGCGATTAGCAATTTCTAAACAATCTGCTAGAAAGCTTGGCTTCACTTGGCCACATATTTTGGTAGCAATACCATTATCTATTTTAATTAAAAACAGTGGGTTTGCACCATATTGGCAAAGCAATAATCTTATACTAAATAGTAGCTTTTGCATAGCTAGTAACTAGGTTACAAATTATAAATCTTTTTTCTTGTAAATGTAGTAGCACAATGCCCAAATACCTACCGTTAATACAATGGTGTACACAATGTGTTCGTTAATTTGAGATAAGGCAAGTTTATAACCTTCTACATCAAAACGACCAAAGAACTTAGGTCTAGGAATTAGGTTGTCTGAAATTTCGAATGGAAAAAATCTGCCGCCTGGTATATTGTTAACTCTAAATGTCAATACAATAATGTTTTCTACAACCGCAAAGTAGAATACAAAAATGCCCAAGGCAATAAACGCTTTTTTAATTAAAAATCCTAACAGAAAAGCTATAGTAAGCTGTGCAAAAGTTTGCAAAACAAACAATGGTATGTATTTAATTTCTTCGCTCCATGGTGCGGTATTATTTTCTTTAACAGTAAGGCCAAAACTAGCCGCTGTGGCTGCATACATTATTGATGCAACAATGGTAATAATGGCAACATCTAATATTTTACTGGTAATAAATTGGTTGCGGCTCCAGCCATCAATTACATTTTGACGGTGTGTTTTGTATTGGTATTCGTTAGTAATCATCATAATTACTAAAATAGCTGGTACAATTACAAAGCAAGAAGAGAAGAACGCTACCGAATGCCAAGTTTCGGGAAAAGCAAATGGGTTGCCAAATAATTGCTTAGCGATGGTACTTGTAAAGTCTTTTTGAGTAGTTAGTTGTTGGTACAAATTATAGAACAACAAGTTTACGCCAGGATAAGTAAGCGCTACTATACCAAGCATCCACCAAAAGGCAGGATATTTTTTAATTTTAAGCCATTCTATTTTTATAAGAGATAACATGGGAAAGATAGTTTATAGTTTGAAGTTTATAGTTTATGGTTCATTACACAAATTATCTAAGCGGAAAAAGCGTGTCATTCATCAATTTGTGTAATTCGTGTAATTTTTAGAATTCGTGTTTAGCCGTTAGTTAACTCAAAAAATTTGGTTTCTAAACTTTTCTTTTTAAGCAACAAATGATTTAATACAATGCCATTATTAAAACAGTGTTGGTTAATGGCTTCTAAATTAGCCGTACCAAATGTGAAGAACAATTGCAGGTGATTACCATTGTGTTTGGTTTGTGTAACACCCGAATAATTGGCAAACAAACGTTGTAAACCCTCATTATTATTGCCATTAATTTCTACAATGTCTTCATTGGCCAATACGTCATCTACAGCACCTGCGGTAAGTAACTTGCCACGTTTCATAATAGCTACATGGGTACATACTTTTTCTACTTCAACTAGCAAGTGGCTGGCCATAATAATGGTTTTGCCTTGGCTAGCGAGTTCTTTTATTAACTCTCTTATTTCTAAAATGCCCACAGGATCTAGGCCGTTGGTAGGCTCGTCAAAAACAAGCACTTCGGGGTTGCCTAAAAGTGCCGCACCTATTGCTAAACGCTGTTTCATACCAAGGCTGTATGTGCTAAATTTGCTGTCTTTACGTTCGGTTAGTTTTACAGTTTCAAGTGCTTTGTAAATATCGGCTTCATTACCACGATGGCTTATTGCTTGTGTAATTTTTAAATTATCAACTGCTGATAAGTAGTGGTAAAAATTTGGTGTTTCTAATAAAGAGCCAATGCGCTGTCTTGTGGCAGGGCTGCCCGGCTTACCAAACCATGCGAAACTGCCACTATCGCTTTGTAAAGCATTTAATACAATACCAAGCATAGTGGTTTTGCCACTACCATTTGGGCCAAGAATACCAAATACACTACCTTTTGGTACTTGATACGATACGTTTTGTAAGGCTTTTATTTTGCCATAGCTTTTGGCAATGCCTGAAAGTTCTAAGATTGATTCCATCTGCGAGTTTTAGTTATTTAAGATAAATGTAAGGCAAAAATAGATAAGGAGGCAGTAGCAATTAATAACCTTCAAACTATTAAACCTCAAACGCTTTAATGATTATAAGAACGCTTCTTAATCATGCCGCTGTATATGGTAAAACCACGACCTAGTTTGTTTTCAATCATCTCACTTATTTCTACGCTGTGAGATGAAATGATAGTAATTCCTGTGTATTCTTCAATACCCTCAATAAAAAAGTCGAGTGTTTTTGAAGCAGATAAATAGGTTATCATAGAATACAACGCAGTTTCTATTGATAAAAAATAGGCCGCAGTAGCAAATACAATTACATTGATAGACATAATAACATTGCCAATGGAAAGGCTAGATTTTCTGGTAATGGCAATAGCTAGTACTTCTGTGCCATCAAGTACGCCACCGCCTCGTACAGTAAGCCCAATACCTGCGCCTAAAAAGAAGCCACCAAAAAAGGCCACTAATAGTTTGTCATGCGTAATATCTGGAAAATGAACTGTGGCAGTAACAATGGCTAGGCCTGTAATGGCCAAAATGGCTTTTACGGCAAATTCTTTACCAAATATTTTATAACCTAGAAATACAAAAGGAAGGTTTACCAACATCAATGCAACAGATAATGAAGTGGCATTGATTTCTGAAATAAGCAAGGCAATACCTGTAGCACCGCCATCAATAAATTTGCTTGGTAGTAAAAAACTTTCTAGCCCAAATGCGGCCAAAAAAATACCTGCTATTATTAGTACACTTTCTTTTAGCCAGCGCCTAAGAGTTAAGCGTAGTTCTCTAAAATTTTTGGCTACCTGAAACCTACTTAATGGTTGTTGATTATTGGTATTTGCCTCAATTTTTTTCTTAATAATATTTTTTATTGGCTTCATGTACTTTTAGTAAAAAACAGGTGTACAATTAGGTTGCTAGTTATTTATTTTTAGCCAGTTTTTAATGCCTTTAAGTGGCTTACCATTTTTGCTAATAGCAAAATTTCTATCGTAATCCCAAAGCATTACAGGAATATTGAGTGATTGCATAATATCTGTAACGTCGGCCAAATATTGGTTACGAGATTTTTCATCGGCTAAATCAATTACACCTAGTTCGGTGCAAATTAATTGCATATCTCTTTTCTTGCACTCGTCTACAATGCGGCGCAAGCGCAGCGCAATAAATTCTTTTGTGCCTTCGGCAGGGTATTTAAAATAATCTTGTTCTACAGTTGTGCCTTTTGCTTGGTTTGCAATGTTAGGCATCTTTTTTTTGTTGTAAGGGTAAGGTACGTTGGTAATGTAGGTTTTGTCTTTTGCCCATTCAGCGCCTTGGTGGGTAAATAAAAATGGTTCGTAAAAATGAATGGTGTATAAAACCTTATCATCGTTTAGTTTACCCAAATCAAGTAATTCATCTGCATTATTATAATTGGTGCCGCCAATAATATATATGCGCTCTTTATCTTCCCAGCGTAAGCCATTTACTAAAAAAATCGCATCATCTTTCCAAGCGCTACGTTCTTCGGTGGGCTCGTTGTACAAATCAAAAAACACATTGTTGTAGCCTAAGCCTCTAAATTTATTTTGTATTTGTTTCCACATCCACAAAATTCTATCACGTTCCGAGAAGCGGTTGGTACTGCCATAATACACTTTTCCATAATGATAAGTAATAATAAGATTGAGACCCAGCGCACTACATTTATTGTATGTATCGCCCAATTTATCAATTAATTGTATTTGCAAATTGGATGAGTTTGGCTGTAAAAACATATCAAAAGCAACGGGTAAGCGTACTGTTTTAAAACCAATTTTTTTAATTTGTTTTAATTTTATTTCTATATTAGTATTTAGCAAATCGGCAGGATTTTCCCATGTATGTTCGAGTAACGAGAGGTTTATACCACTCCCAAATTGCAGTGGAATTTTTTGGTATTTATTATTCATTGTTTTACACTTATCCACACTGTTAGCAAAAAGTGAAGATGAAAAATTAAAAATGCCAAATAGTAGTGTAAGTTTGATGTAGTTAAAATATATTTTCACGCAAATTGAATTTAGTACTGTAGAATATATTGTATGATAAACGACCATAAGATTACTAATGTAAATATAGACCAATCTGAATTAAACTCAGAACTGATGGTTAAAGGAAAATATTATGCCAATGTAGTACATTGGTCGTTAATATTTTCGTTACCTATTTTTTGGCTTCTCGACTATATTTTTTTACCCCACGATTGGGTGAACTTGTTATTTATACGATTAATAGTAGCCATATTTACTTATGTGGTGTATTTATTTGGTAGCAAATCGAGATGGCCTTACTACAAAACTGCTACTGTGTTTGGCGGTATCAACATTATTTTAAATGGTGGTATCTGTGCAATTGTTTCGCCTACACACATGTTGCCATATTTTTTATTGTTTGGTATTGTGGTTTTACTATTTAACATCACCATTTTTTGGAAACCTGTGTACTCAATATTACAATTGGCTTTAGGTATTATTGCTTTGGTTATTTGTTTTGAAATATTTAATACATCGTATAGTTACGATACAATGGTAATAAATGGCGGCGGTGCATTTTTTGTAATTGCATTTTTCTCTTGTTTAATTACCTACAATCGTTATTTATTAATTACTAGAGAAACAGAAAAAAGTATTTTAATTGAAAATGCCAATAACCAGTTGATAGAACAATCTGAAAAAATTGTAGATCAAAAAAGAGAGATTGAAGGTATTAACAAGAAGTTGCAAAAGTTAAGCGACCATCGCTACAATACTTTAAACATGATGATGCATGATTTTGGAAATTTTACAGGTTCTATACAAATGTCGCTTGATATGCTTAAAAATTCTAGTAGCAACCTTACTAGCGAGCAAAAAGAAGTATTGAGTTATATTGGTGTAGGTAATGATAAATTAAAATATTTAGCAGAGAAATTGGCAAACTCTGCCGAAACTGATAATACCAACATTGCCTACGAAACCGAAGAAGTAAATTTAGGTGCTATTGTAGAAGGGGCGGTACGTTCGCTTAACAATGCTGCGCAAATGAAGCAAATAAAATTGTTGCTAAATATAGATGCAGCACCATTGTTGTTAAAAGTAGATAAAGCATTTTTAGAACAAATAATTGATAAACTTTTTGCTAATGTAATACGATATGCACAAAGTAATTCGTTAATAGCTATTTATACGCACAAGCGAGATAATAAAGCCGTACTTGAAATTACCAATAAGGGTAAATTAATAGGTATGGAAAAGCTGGACCAACTATTTAATAATTTAGAAAACATTAACCAGTTTCAACAAACTGGTACACAATCTGCATTAGGCTTTTCTGTTGTAAAAAAATTAACCGAGCAAATGGGTGGTAAAATCACCTACAACAGCGAAGAAAGCATCGGCAACTTTTACCGTTTTGAATTTAATCTTATACCGTAAACATTACACAATATGAAAGCGAAATTTTTGCTATCGGCTTTAGTCGGCTTATTTATTAGCGCAATTAATGCACAATCTGTTAGAACATTCGAATCCATGGGATACGATGATGTATCTATTCAAGGTATTACGGGTTCTGTAAGTTACTTTATTAAGATAAAGCCAGATGACAACGTTAACCAAAGTAAACTAGTGCTACACATATCTGCGTCTCAGGTATTAAACCCAAACAACTCGTTTATAATAGTAAGTTTAAAAGATGCACCTGTAGAAACAAGGCGTATTCAGGTATCACCTTCCGATAGTATTATTACAATTGTAGTGCCTTTAGATTCTCAATATTTACAACCCGATGGTCGTTTTATTAAGCTTAAAGTAGCTGCTAAAATGAGCATTGGCGATGAGTATTGTAAAGATATTGATAATGCCGCCGTTTGGTTGAACATCAAAAACTCATCTTACGTAAACGCTGTGGGGCAAAACAATTCAGCTTATCAAAGAAGTTTGAAAGAGTGGATTCAGGAGTTTTCTTCTGTGTATTCACCAGCTAATGCCGATTTGGATGATTTATCGGCAGGTGGTATTATTTATACTATTTTAAAACAAACTACTAGCAATAAAAAAATATACACAGGTGTTTATAGCCCACAAGATTCATTGCCACAAGGTATTTTAACGGGTCTTATAGATAAATTACCATACACTGTAAGGCAAGCTATACCATCTATTGGTGTTAAGCAAGGTTTAATTGCCTTAGCTAGAGTAAATACTGGTTTAGGTACAAGAACCGTATTAGTAGTAACTGGTGCCGATGCCGAGGGGTACAAAAGAGCTATTAATTTGCTAGCTAGTAATAGACGGTTAAGTGCAGCATTTAGCGAGAAAATAATTATTAATGAAGCCATTGCTAGCAAATCTACCGTAGACAACCAATCGCCTCTAATTACTTCGTTAGAAAGCCTTGGTGGTGCACCTGCTTTATTAGAAGGTATTGGTTCTTTAAAATCAAAATATGTATTCTCTTTAACCGAGTTTAATGCCATACCTAGTAAATTAACCCTCCACTTAGAAAGTTATTTCTCTGTATTAAAACCAGATGACAGAGGCTTCTTAAACATCTACTTAAATCAAAACTTAGTATATAACGCTAACTTACTTAATAGAAGCAACTTTATTGAAGATATTGACCTAAAGCCTTACATGCTTAGTAAATTTAATACTTTAGAAGTTGAGTATCGCTTTCACCCAGGTACTAACATTTGTAAAGATGGGTTCAGTAATTTTTTTGCTTTTATAAATACTAAAACATCTATTTTAACATTCTCTGGCGAAAAAGAAAACAGATTCTATAGCTTCTTCAATTTCCCTGCCGAATTTAGAAAAGTACCTACTAAAATTGTAGTATCGCCAGCATTATACAACTCAAATTTATCTTCATCAATAGGCGAATTGTTCTATCAGTTAAATGCACCTTTTAATCCTAATTATAACAGATTAATTGTACCACCTTTAGTATCTTCTAATAAAACAAACTTAGATGATTTAAAGGGCTACAACATAATTGCCTTGGTAAACAGAGAAGATGATTTTGTGAAGAAATTTACCCAATTACCATTGCAGTTTAATAAGGACTTTCAATTGTATAAAGATAAAGATGGTAAAACCAACGAGTACTCTTTAAACGATTTCTCAAACAGCGGCATTGCACAAATATTTAGAGAAAAAGGAAGTACAGTTTTATTAATTACCGCCACTGGTGGCGATAGTACTAATAAAGTAGCATTTGAAAGTGTAATTAAAAACTTTAGTACACAGCTTACCGAAATTGAGAGTAATGTATGTATTGCACAAGGTAGCGGCAAAAGCAACTACTTCTTTAAATTACCCGATGGTAATGATGTAGTAAGCTACAAAGGCGATAAAAATACATTCGCCATTTTTATAGAGAAGTTCAAATGGTTTATTCTAATAGGGTTATTAGTATTGGTATTATTAGCCTTCTTCTTTGTAAGAAATAAAGTAAAAGAATCGCAAGAAACTTTTAAAGAACTTTAGTCTCAACTCATACTAAGCCGCCAATATAATGAATAGTTGTGTATTACATAAAATGAATGAGGCTGCAGTATTTGCTGAAGACAAACTGATAGCGGTAGTAGACATAGCCGATACATACAGCTATGCACCTATTAAAGCCGCCTTGAATTTTGGGTTTTTGCAACGTAAAGAATATGTAGCGTTTCTTGCAAAAAAAGGTTACGAACTGATAGACGTAAGAAATGAGGAAATGGATAAATCTTACATTGAAGAATGTGAGGTATCGCACATGAACTCGTTTCTGTATTTGCCTTTAAGAAAATTACCTACCGGCGAACTTTTGATTGCCGTAGCAGACCCCTTTGACGAAAAATTAGCTGTTAGCTTAACTGTAAAATTTAGATGCCCACTTAAGTTTGCGGCTACATCAGATCTTGATATTACATGGATGGCTCACACCATGCGTGGCGGGTTTTTTGTAAAAGAAGCCGTATTTAGCTTGCTTAAAAAAGACCCCGATAGCTCTGGTTTGATTACGTTTACCGATAACCAATTGTATTTTTTGTTTGGTTTTATTGGGCTTACGGTAGCCATGCTTATCATGTTCTTTAAGCCTACTTTTATTGCCATCAACTTGTTTTCAAGTGTGTTCTTCTTATTCTCTATTTTATTCAAACTGTATTTGGCACTCACAGGCTCTAAGTCAGAGTTGCATGAGGTAGTTTCTAAAGAAGAAATAAAAAATGTAAACGAAGCTACATTGCCTGTTTACACTATTTTGCTGCCAGTATATAAAGAAGATAAACTGATACGTAAGTTAATTTGGAACCTGCGTAGCTTAGATTATCCACAAGCAAAATTAGACGTGAAATTGTTGATTGAAGAGGTAGATGATAAAACGTTGAATGCGGTACGAAATTTAGATTTCCCTGCCAACTTTGAAGTAATTGTATGCCCCGCACACCAACCTCAAACCAAGCCTAAAGCCTGCAATTATGGGTTACATTTTTCACGTGGTGAGTACTTGGCTATTTACGATGCCGAGGACGTTCCTGATTCGGACCAATTGAAAAAAGTGGTTTGCCAGTTTAGAAAATTACCCGAAGAGTTTGTGGTATTGCAAGGTGCCTTAAACTACTTTAATAAGAATGAGAACTTGCTAACGAGAATGTTCACACTAGAATATTCTTACTGGTTCGATTATATGTTAACAGGCCTGGAAACAATGGATATTCCAATTCCTTTAGGTGGTACATCTAACCACTTCAAGCTAAAAAAACTAATAGAACTTGGTGCTTGGGATCCTTTTAATGTAACTGAAGATGCCGACTTGGGATTACGTGTTTACGATAAGGGCTTGAAAGTAGGTGTGGTAAATAGTACCACACTTGAAGAAGCCAATAATGAGTTCTTTAACTGGATACGGCAGCGCAGCCGATGGATTAAAGGCTATATGCAAACTTACCTTGTGCACATGCGCAACCCCGCCAAGCTAGTAAGAAGGGTAGGCTGGAAAGGCTTTTTTGGCTTTAACTTTTTTATTGGTGGTACATCATTTACATTTTTATTGTACCCTATTTTGTTGGCTTTCTTTGCCATGTATTTAATATTCAGATGGACTTTTGTAAATAAACTATTTCCAGATTGGGTTTTGTATATATCCATCTTCAATTTTATTGCAGGCAATGTATTGATGATTTATGTAAATATGCTAGCCGTATTTAAGAGGAGATATTATGAGTTGATTCTTTTCTCTGCATTAAATCCTATTTACTGGTTAATGCACTCCAGAGCAGCTTATAAAGGTTTGTGGCAGTTAATTACAAAACCTTTCTATTGGGAAAAAACCAACCATGGTTTAAGTAAATTATCTTCTACCAGTCAGGTAGTAACACACGATTAAAAATTGAATGAAGAAAATAACTGAAAAATATATTAATGGTGTACTTGCATTGGCATTGCTAATGTACTACCTCATTATGTCGTGGATATTGCACCGCACTGGCTACGAACATTCCGAAAACTTGTTTATTGCCGAAAAACTGAAAGTTTTGTTTGAAAGTGATGAGGGTAATTTATTAACGCTAGGTACTACTTTTCCTAGTTTGGTATTTTTATCGTCGTTAGTATTTACACCTTTTGGTTATCTATTTGCGCCTATTCTTGCGTCAATAGCTATTACTACCACGTTATTTTACATGATTATAAACGATTTCAAGTATTCATCTAACATACTGCCTATTGTTTATGTGCCTGTTGTAACCTTGCTATTTTTTCTACATCCTGGTCTCATTTATGCAGCCATTTCTGGTAGAGGTGTAGCAGCTATTTTAATATGCTTTTACTTAGTATTTAGAAGTTTGTTTCGTTACTATCAAACACAAACAACCTTCTATTTATCAATGGCTAGTATTTACCTATCCTGCTTAATATTTTGCGATTACAATTTCTTGTGGTTATTATTAGCTTTTTTCCCTTTTATCGTATTAGTGTCTTTAGAAGGCTTAAAAATTAATAAAGAACAACCTGCTATTTTACAATATTTCCAATCGGTTAATAATGTTTCTCAGCGAAGAAAACTTACTAATAGAACCATAGCCATTTACATTATCATTTTCTTGTTACCTTTTGGTGCCATATTGTTGTTTCAAGTGTTAAACCAAACACACGCTGGCAACCCTACTTATTTTCTTACAAGTCAGTATGCTAACTGGCACGTAATAGGTAACGTACCTATTGGTGAAGTAATTAGTAATGGTAATGCCAAAAACGTAACTAGGCAGTCGCAGTTGATATTTCAAGCGTATGTGTTGTTGCTTAACCCTTTGCTTATTTTAGCGTTCTTCTATTATAGAGGTAAATTGTACGAACTATTAACCTTATTGGCACCATTTATTTTAATTTCTATTCTTATAATAAACTTACAGTACAATTTTACCATTGAGTATTACATGATCTTTTTAATACTTGGTTTATTAGGCTTAACGGTTTATGGTGGTAAAAAGTATAGTAAAAAAGTAACTTGGTTTTTAGTGTTTTCGGTGGCTTTGTTAAATGTTTTTACAGGTATTTACTACTTTAAAAATACCGACGATATAGAAGAAAGCACCTTCTACACATCATTTAAAGATTACAAAAACTGGCTTGGTACTAAAACCATAAATGAAGAGTTTGAGATAGCCGCTTATATATCTTCTATAGCTACCAAAGAAAATAAAGTGTTAATTGATGATGCCGCAGCCTTTAAAGTAATTACCCACTTGAAAGACTTAAATGGTGTGATTTTGCCCTTTAATAAAAACTTCATTACGCTTGTAGAAAACCCAATTGCAGGTACTAGGTTTATTTTAATTGCTAAAAACAACAACCTTCTTAAAACCTTTAGTGTACTAAATGTTTACAATTTTAAGCAGATGCTTATTCAGCAGAAGTTCTCGCCCGAAATTATGTTTGAAACAAAACATTGGGCCGTTTACCGAATATTTAATTACAACAAAGCAATGCAGCAAGATGCTATTAATGATGAACGATTAAAGCTACCTCAATAGTAGCATAAAAAAGGGAAGTAACTGTTGCTTCCCTTTTTTTGGGTGTGTCAGGCATGTTTATTACGCTCTTGGGTGCAAGTGCCTAACGAGCGTTGCAGTACTTATTGTAAGCCTAAGTATGTTTATTTACGCTGTGTCCACCAAACAAACGCACCTAAGAGTAGCGCAAGCACAAATATTGTAATCAAAATATTAGCCAAGGACGATTTTAACGATGGTTCGTTAGAGGTACTGCTTATGGTATTTGTGTTTTTGTATGTTAATTCATAGCCTTCAGTTTTATCAAACTCTTTTATGTTGGCAAAATACGTAGGTGCTTCTTCTACCGATACATAGTCTTTAAAGTTTTCGTAATCGGTTTTTAAATACACTCTATTTCCTGAACCGAAAAACTTAGCATTGTATTCGCAGCTACTCGATTTTAAGCTTACTTCATTTTCTGTAACTGACCATTCAGATGGCAAATCAATAATTATTTCCTCAGTTATAAATAAAGGATAGGCAAGCCTAATAGGCATTTTACGGTTTTTTTCTTTGGGCGAGCGCAAGTTGGCTGTAATTACAAACGGCGAAAAATTGAATTTTTTAATCTTCCCTTTATCAATAGTCCAAAAATCTGGTATGGTATAAAATTCTTTAACGGTAAATATGCCTGTAGAGTCGTTATCCTTAACGCTTAAGCTATCAATTTTTATACTCTCGTAGTAAGCTGCATAAAACTTTTGGTAGTTTATTTTTTGTTCGGCAATACTATAGTTCTGAAAATTTTCTCGTACTTGGTCGGCGGCATAGCCTTTAAATTCAGTTGTTACTTCTAGTGTGCCTGCGCCTTCCATTTTTGAAACTGAAAATAATTCACGTACACTTTCGTAGCCCTCATGTTTAAATACAATGGGCGAAAGTGTGGTTGTTGTATCGCTAATAACAAGGCCTGCAGCATAATCTGGATAATACAGATTTTTGATAGAACCTCTTTGATGGGAGATAGTGGGGTCTATCCAATAAGATAAATTATCGATTGTAATTTTTACTGTAAGATGATTAAAGCTAGTAGCAGCAGGTAACCAACTGAAAATTTCTTTTTTAGCTGTGGTGTTTATTAATACTGGTTCTGCTTTAATGCCCATTGCACTAAGCATGCAACAGAGTAGGTAAGACTTTTCTTTACAATCGCCAAAACGCTGATTAAACACTTTGTTTGGGTTGGCAGGCTTATGCGAATTAACGCCTATTTCTAAGCCCATATATCGTATTTCATCCTGCACAAAACCAATAGCAGCCCGTGCCTTAGCTTCTGCTGTAGTGTAATTGGTATTTATCTCGGCAATTTTTGCTTTTAGGCTACTACTAAAATCTTTTTTGTAAGGAAATAATTGCAATGCCCAATCATTTACTTCTTTCCAAGTATTAAACTCACTTATCTGTATTTCGCCAAAGGCAGAATACCAGTAAGGAGTGAAATCTTGTGTAACTATAGGCGAAAGATTGGTTTTTCGCCATTCATACACCGTTTGCTTGCCACTATTACTAATTTCAGGCTTCAGTGTTTCGTTCTTATTTTGAATGTTAATTTTTCTACCAGCAGGCACAAGTATTTTGTAGTACAAACTGTACAAGGCCGAAGAAAAACTAGTAGATAAAACTTCTGTGTACTTGTTTTTAAAAATAGGATTATACCCTTTTATTGTGTAGCTGTACTCAATAATATCACCTTTTCTTACATCTTCTAAAAATAGTACTGCATTAAGGTTGCCATTATACAAAAAGTTGTTTAAATTTTCTTCTTGCTGTATGGTTTTAATTTTTGAAAGTTTCAACTGATTGATAATCTGCTTCCCTCGCCTTACTTGTATGGTGTGGTAAATTAACTGCTGATAAGTTGGTTCAAAATGTACCGATATTTCCGACCCATTTTGAACACCAGCATCAGATAGTATTTTAATGCTTCTACTTACATATTCGCTTTGGTCTTGCAGTTGAATTTGCATTTCATAATTCAAATCAATTAAACCATCAATCGCATCTTTTTCTAAGCCTGTTTGTTGATAATTGATAGCATTTTTTGTGACCCAACCAGGTGTTATACCAATACTTGGTTTTTGCGATTGTGAGAAACTATTGAATGAAAAGGTTGCTAATAAAGCAATGCAAAAAAGGTTTAAAACAATTCTCATCGTGTTAGTAATTACGGCAAACAAAATATTACATAATTCATAATAATTGTTAATTGTGGTAACATTTTTTTTTTGAGGTGTAATAATGAGGTGCTGTAAAGCCCTGCCACAACTAGGTAAACGGTAGAAGTATTTATTATGCAGCGCAGCCAGCAATAAAAAAAACCACAACATTTGTTGCGGCTTTTTTACGTGTGTCAGGCATGTTCATTACGCTATAGGGTGCAAGTGCCTAACGAGCGTTGCAGTACTTATCGTTCACAAGCTATCTCTGGCAGGTTGCTCTCCAGCCGAGCCTGTTTCCGTTTGGCTTGATAAAACGAATGTCCAAGATTGATTTAAAAAACGAACAATTGAGTAAAAATAAACACCTCCACAAATGTCCACTCGAACTAAACAGCTATAAAAAACCTCCACAAATGTCCATTACACCCATAATGGCACTTTATGTTTAAGTATGCTTCTGACAATTTTTGTACTGCAATAAAGGAATGGTGGTGGCGGTTGGAATGACTGTCTTTTTTATTGCTATGCTTTGTGTTTTGGTTGGCTCTTTGCAAACGAGGAACGAGGCTTGCAATGTGCCAAATAGCATAGCTGCATTGCATAAAAAAGTATTGCAGTTAAAAATTGGCAGCAACACAAAATGCAGTATCGGGATGGGGTTGTGAGATAGCACTGCACAAGCCGTGTTTCCTGTGCGTAGGCTGTGGCACTATTATTCTTCTGTATTCAAGAATGGCTGAACATTATGCTGTACGGCATATTCTATTACTGCATCCGCTTCTGATATATCGTAATGAGTAATACCAGAGGTGTTACGAAGTTGACGCCAAATTTCGTGCTGTTGTGGAAATTTGATTCTATCAGGTTCGTTTATAATTGACATAGCAACACTATCCTTATTTTCATCTTTGAAGGCACGTTGCAAGTATAGAATTTCTGAAATGTCATTACTTAAAAAATCGGTACGTTTTTCAAAATCTAAAGATTGCACAAAAGTGGGAACTTCATTTTGACCTATGAAAGTAACTGTAACAGGAACTATTAAGTTCGGAATTTCTTTGTTGGTTACTTTTCTATCAATATTGAAGTGCTTTGATAAAATCAAACGTTTCTCTTGTTTGAAACGCTGTATATAATTTGTAAACGGCTTCTTCTCGATTATTGTTGAATTATCAATAAACTTTCTGTACAGTTTAGAAAATATATCTATTGTAGCATCTAATTCAATTTCTTTAGGGGTAGAAAATGACAATATATTATTGTTGTATCTGCTAAGATATTCAATATAAGACTTACTGAACGTGTTTGATTTTCGAGAAGTAATAGTGTTTGGTTGCTCTTTTAAATGTTGATTTTCGGCAGTTGCATTAATGTTGTACAATGCATCTTTCAATGACTTATAGGCATTAGATGACAATAAACTTTTAGCTGCTGCTAACTTGTTTTTAGAGAAGTTAAAGAACACGTTGTTCTCGTCCATTAGCAAAAAGCCAACGGTTATTTTTTCCTGAATTTCAGGACGTATTAAAACGGATAATATGCTGTATTGAGTTGCCATTGTATTAAAAGTTGTATGATTGATGTAAATGCTCTAAAAAAGTGTTCCAACATTCATCAATCCAGTTATCTGAAAACAAAAAATTGGTTAAATTATTGTATTCTGTTTGTTTATTTATTTGCCATTGGTCTGGAACATTATCTATTAAAACTTGCAATGCGTTTCTACAACTCTCTATGCGAAGGTAATAGTTTTCTTTTAAGGTTTGTATCAAGTCATCGTTAAAAAATGCCTTAGTGCTAAATAGGCTTTCAGCTAATGGACTGTAAATCAATGATTCATCTATGGAAAGTGTATAGTTAATTTTATCTTGATTTCCTGTGTGAAAAACTGCACCTCCATCAATTGGAATGAACTGATATTGGTCTTTTTCCATTTTAAGCATTATGTTATAGTTATTGAAATTTCTATCATCATTGGCAATCCAGTAATCGAAAAGTGCTATATAAAGTAACTCAATCTTGTTTTTGAATTTGAGTTTTTGAGCATTAGATGCTTCAATAATAAAAGCATCAATTTCTCTTAGCTCATTATTAATATTTTTCTTAGCTTCTGGGTTATGGTGATTTTGTAGATTTACTAAAACATAACTTGGTACTTGTAGTTCCCAAATACTGAGAAAGGATGCAGCCATATATTCTCTAAATAGCAGATTTGCTGCACCCGCTGAACTATTGTACTTACATACGTAATACTCCAAGTCATTACAATGCACCAGTATCGGCTTACAACCTGTGTCATAAATCTTTTCAACTTGTTCTATAGATTGTAGAGTTTGAAGCATTTAGCTAAACCTTTTTTTGTAAATTTAATTAGTATTAATGCTTCAGCCATTATTTATACTTGTTTTATAAAAGTCATTCCATTTAACTAAAACGGTATTGGTGTTTTTATCAACTATGCAAGGACCGTGAAGTGAGAAAACGAGATTGAAATTTATATCATCCTTTATATTGTGAGATTGCTTAAAAAAAGTATTAGCTATTGCTACATTTTTATTTATTGCTTTAAGATTAGCATTTAACCAACGCATTGTTTTTAAAGCTAACATAGCTGCTGCACTTTTGCCAGAAGATACTTGCCCGAAATTTGGTTGTGATATATATTTACCATTGACTTGTAAAGTGCCAACATTTATATTATTTTCACGTAATGACAACCTTTCTTCATCTGTGAAATTAACGGATAATTGTCCAATATCTGTCCTATAAGGCAAAATGGATTTCCAATTATTATCTATGATTTCTAAGAGACTAATATTTGAAGGGTTCTTTGAAAAACCAATCCCCCTATGTGAATAAATTTTTTGGATTGAAGATACATCGTTTGGGTATCAACAATTGTCTTAAAGAGCATGATTACACAATTAAGTTTAATGGATGCGGTATTAAGTTTTAGCCGCCGTAGCAAAACCAGTAAAGCAGTAGCCACCTTATCGCAAATAGATAAACTGGTTAATTGGCAAGCCTTGGTAAATATTGTGCAAGGCTTAGATAAAACACAGAGGGGTAAAGGCGGTCGTCCGCCGATAGCTTTTGAGATAAAACTGAAAATGCTTTTTTTGCAGTACACGTTTAATTTAAGCGATGAAGAATTAGAAGACCAATTGATAGACCGCCTAACTTTTCAACAATTTGTAGGCTTGAGTTTTGAGCAAGAGATACCCGATTTTACCACCATTTGGAAGTTTAAAGAAGCCTTAGTACAAAATAAATTAATGGATAGAATATTCAGCAGCATCATCGCCCAAATAGAATTAGAAGGCCTGATATTAAAGAAAGATACTATGGTAGATGCAACGATTATTGCAAGCGATAACAAACCATTGAGTAAAAAGAAAAGAGAAGCATTGGAACAAAGACCGAGTACACAAATAGACACCGACGCACAAAGCACAGAAAAGAATGGTAAAAAATATTTTGGTTACAAAGGGCATATAGGCGTAGATGTAGAAAGCAAAATCATTCGCAAACGCACCTTTACCCCCGCCAATGTACACGACAGCCAAGAGCTCGAGAATGTGTTGAGCGGCGATGAAAAAAGTGTATGGGCAGACAAAGCTTATCCTAAACAAAAAGATAAAAAAGCAGCGAGGGCTATGGGTATTTATTACGGAGTGTTGGATAAGGCATCAAGAAATAACCCCTTATCTGCTAAGCAACAAAAGCGTAACAAACAAAAATCAAGTGTAAGAGCAGGAGTAGAACATGCCTTCGGATTTATGAGTAAGAAATTAAAAGTAACAGTACTGGCTGCAAAAAACAAGTTACGTAATGCCCTGCGGTTTGATATGTGGTGCATTGTTTACAATGTTTGCAGGGCATCCTTTTTATTAAAACGCAAAACCGCCTAGGCGGAGCTATGCCCCAAAATGGGCATAACCTCAAAATAAGGTTCGATTGAACCTAAACAATCAATCAAAAACATAAAAAATGAACACAAATAACAAATCACTTTTCAAAAAAACCAAAAATTAGTTTAGAAAAAATAAAAGTGGGTTTTTCAAAGGACTCTACAATAATATTTTCAATGTCTTTTAAATAAAATTCGATTCGTTCCTTCTTTTGAATAGTGTCAATTATGAGTTCTGATAAATAGAAAACATAGTCGGAAATGTCCAAGAAATTGAATGTCTTTGAGTTTCTATTATGTTCCATCTTTTATTTGGCTATTCTTCCCATTCAGGCTCGTCTTGTTTTACTATAACTCTATAATCTTTGTAACTATCGATTTTGCGGTTTATACTTTCTACTATTTCATTTCCTCTTTTTTCAACTGCATCATTCCAAGCAAAGTTGTGTGAAATTTCCAAAAGAGAATTTTCTGAAATAAAATTGATAGTTGCCTTTAATTGAATTAGACCTTCTTTTGATTTTGAGTTCCAATTAAACTTAGGAGAACATCTTACTTGGTTTGCAATTTTCAGTCGACTTTTGGTAAGAGTAATTTTTTCTGCGTTTGAAAGTATGCTTAAATTATTTACAGTTGAAGAAAGGTCAGGACATAAATACCATTTGAATTCATCATAGTCGGTAAAGTCCAAGGGATTAGTAAATGGTGCAAATAATGGGTTTGTTCGTTCTGCAAAATCTTTGTCTTGTTTCCATAAACTGTGAGGAAAGTCTTGGTCAATTAAAACTCTCGCACCTTTTGCAACCCCTTCAAGTTTTGCTGCATCAGTCACGGCTTTACCAACTATGAATCGTCCAAGTTCGTGATTCTGGTTTGTCTCAATAATTTCTCCGTATGCAAGTCCACCTCTGCATAAAATTCCTCTATTAATTGCAGTCGTCATAAATTTCGAAGCAAATAAAACTATATCAGTTATATTTCTTGACCAAACAAACGCACAGTCGGATAATTGGGAAACGGTTACACTTTCAAAGGTTTGGTTAAGACCAATAAGTATTTGTCTAAATTCTGCTAAAATTGAAGCGGCTAAATATTGGTCTGTGTATTCTTTACCGTGTTGGTCTAACCAATGACTATAATCTTCGGCTACAAGGGTCATTTTACTATTTGTCAATGCCGTCATTCCAAGAATGTCAACAAAGAAAACTGCTCCGTCATATTTTGAAATTAATTCCATTGGTGTCTATATATTGAATATTTGGTTAAAAGTTCGTCAATTTGATTGTCGCAGTATGTCTGTCTACCATTGCAGGTACCAATCTTCTAGGCGCATTCCATGTAGGATATTGATACGAGCTATCACAAATTTCAATGCCATCATCGAGCTTTAACCAAACCCG
>JASGCX010000067.1:14879-21922 GCA_030053925.1 Flavobacterium sp. | reverse complement strand
TCATTTATTTTGAGCATTTAAAAAAGCCCCCCGCACATTGCGGGGGGCTTTTTTTTAGGTAACAATGCTTGAAGGTTTTGCAAAACTTTTAAGGATTAGGTTTAGGCAGAGCCTGCCCTACTTTGTCATGCTGAGGAAGAGCCTTCCCCGATATTCGGGGAAGCATCTAACTGAAACTAAGTAATGCAGTTGGTGAAAGCAACACCAACAGTGGCGAAAAGAAGCCCAATATGCCTACCTTCTAGCAACTTTCATTTAGCACTTTGTTACTAAAAGCAACACCAACAAAGGCAAAAAGTAATATTTTAAACGAACATCATTATCTTGTAAATTCGCTAAGTGAAAAAGAAAACAAATATTGGACTTGATTTTGAAGTAGATAAACTGACTAACTCTATTGAAAATGCAATTTCTGGGGAAGTTTTTGATACGTTGGTTTCTCAAATAACAGACACCAAGCAAGTTAAAAAAATGGATTGGTGGTTTAACTGGCATACTGAAATTAATGTCAATTCAAACACTGTTTTTAAATTAGCAACTATTAATAATCCAACAATTATTCATGGACTTATAAGTTTGACTGATAAAGGAGACCACATTTTTATGAACTTGATTGAAAGTGCTAAATTTAATAAGGGAAAAAACAAACTATACAAAGGCGTTGCAGGTAATCTAGTGGCTTTTGCTTGCAAAACTTCTTTTGAAAAAGGATATGAAGGCCTTGTTTCTTTTATTGCTAAGTCTCAACTTATTCACCACTATACACAAAGTTTGGGAGCAAAACTATTTAGCCGAAACAGAATGTTTATTGACACGAGAGAAGCATTAATTTTAACAACGAAATATTTTAAAAACTTTAAGCTATGATTGATTTTAAAAAAATGGACGACAAAGATTTTGTTTTTATAGCCAAACCTTTAAGCAGCAAACAAGATAAAGCCTTTAGCGATTTTTTGAAAAATCGTAAAACAAAAGTTTTACACACCAAAAAAGCAAAAAAAATTACAGGCGCACTTCAACCTAAATAAGCACCAACCACCAACACTAATTTCTGCGAGCGGTAAAATATTGCCCGCAGATAACGCAGATTTACGCTGATTAGATGTTGGTATAAAACACGGAGCAAGGGCCTGCCCCGATTTTCGGGGAAGCATCTAACTGAAACTAAGTAAAACACAGAGCAATGAAGCAAAGAAGATTTACAAGGCATCCCCTCTGTTGCTTCTTTGCCCTGTGTTTTTTTTCCTTTCTGCATATTCAGCGATTTCTGCGAGCGGTAAACCTTCTTAACATTCGGGCAGATGCTTCCCCGAAAATCGGGGCAGGCTGTTCCTCAGCATGACAATTAAGCCTTCCCCGAAATCGGGGCGGGCTCTTCGTCAGCATGACAAAGGCGTTTCGTGGCACTGAAAAACCCCTCAATTGAGGGGTTTTTGCCAATAAAATGGGGCTTTATTTAAAAAAGTTGCGCCAAACATCAAGACCTAGTGCATAAGCCATAAGGCTTAATAGCAGCACCATACCGCCTATTTGTGCGTATTCCATAAACTTATCACTTGGCTTACGGCCTGTAATTATTTCTACAATACAAAACAAGGCATGACCACCATCTAAACCCGGTATTGGTAGTATGTTCATAAACGCTAGTATGATTGAGAAAATGGCTGTTAGTTCCCAGAAACGTTCCCAGATCCAAACTTTAGGAAACGTTTTACCAATACTTATAACACTACCTAAACTATCGTTGGCATTAACTTCACCTGTAAATATTTTCTTAAAACCAATGATATATTTGGTTAAGGTTTCTTTACATCTTTTTATACCTACTGGTATTGATTGTGCAAAACTGTATTTTATGGTATCGTAAGTAAAAAACAAATCGGGTGATTTGGTGAAATAACCAATTTTCCCATCCTTTAAAGTTAGCTTAGTTGTTACGGTATCTTTTCCTCTTAAAAAGCGAATAGCAATGGTTGCGTTTTGTAACTTTTTAGCAGTTGCAACTACTTCATTATAATATTTTGTGGGTATGTTGTTAATACTAATAAATTCATCGCCTTTTTGCATAGTACCTTCTACAATTTTAGCTGTAGAGGCTACAGAATCTACCACCGCAGGAAAACGAACACCTATAAAATCTGTGCTACCGCCATCTTTAGCAAGTTGTTTGGTTAAATCGCTTGGTAATGAAATTGCGATAACTTGGCTGTCTCTTTTTACAGTAAATGTTTTGGCATTTTTAAATACCACATCAGAAGTTTCATCACCAAAATAGGTAACTGGTCTATTGTCTATAGCAATAATATTATCGCCATCTTTTAAACCAATATTTCTAGCCAAATCGTTAGTAGCAATACCGTAGGTAAGGTTTTTAACTGGTAAATATCCTTCGCCCCAATAAGCTGTAATACCAATAAAAATAACAATAGCAAGCACCACATTTACAAGCACACCGCCTACCATTATAATTAAGCGCTGCCAAGCTGGTTTGCTTCTAAATTCGTAGTTTTTGGGTGGTAGTTTCATCTGTTCTTTATCCATACTTTCATCTACCATGCCCGATATTTTTACATATCCCCCAAAAGGAATCCAACCAATACCATACTCGGTTTCGCCTCTTTTTATTTTAAACAAGCTGAAGTAAGGGTTAAAAAATAAGTAGAACTTTTCTACACGGCATTTAAAAAATCTGGCTGGTACAAAATGCCCTAACTCGTGTAGTACTACCAAAATAGAAAATGACAAAATAAATTGTCCTGTTTGTACCATTGCACTACTCCAATCAATCGCTAATAATGTCATAAATTGCGCTTAACCCCTAAAGGGGATTTTTTAAACCTGTTGTTTTTTTAACAAGTTTTTGTTGTTGAAAAATATTTTTGTTGCCAACTGTTGGTTATCAATGCAGTTTGGTTGTGTTACGCACTTGTACACTTGGTACTTTATTGGGCTTTGCCCGCCTATCCTAAACACATTTTTAGCCTTTTAACCTATTATTTAACCCTTTTAGGGCTTTATTTCTACCTTTGGCAGCCTTGTTTTTGCCTTTTCTTTTGTTTTTTCTACCTTTTTAGCCCTAATTTCTCCCTTTTATTTTATCTATTTTACCTTTTTATCCCTTATTTCTCCCTTTTTATTTTATCTATTTTACCTTTTTAGACCTTATTTCTCCCTTTTATTTTATCTATTTTACCTTTTTAGCCCTAATTTCTCCCTTATATTTTATCTATTTTACCTTTTTAGCCCTTATTTCTCCCTTTTTAAAGGCATTTTACCAAGCAAGCAATGTGGGCAAAGCCTAAAAAAGAACCAAAGGTTGCAGTAGGTACTTGTTTAACCAAGTATCAACATGCAATATCAGTGCCTTTAAAATACCAATGCAGGCTTCAAAAATACAGCCTTTAGGGTTGGGGGGCATTACATTTGAATAAGCGAAGCGGCAAATGTTCTTGCTTCGCCATCGCTCTCGTAATATTGCTGCAAACTAGGTTTTTCTATAAATGCAACCTTGTTTAAAGCTTGTTCTACTACTTCTGTCATGTCTAAAAAGCCAATACGGTTTCTTAAAAACGCATAAACGGCCACCTCGTTGGCTGCATTTAAAATACATGGCATGTTGCCGCCCTTGTGCAAGGCTTCGGTAGCAAGTACCAAGTTTCTAAAAGTGCGCAAGTCTGGCTCTTCAAAGGTTAAAGTGTTTGGTTTTTTAAAATCGTACCGTGTAAAATCGCTTGGTATGCGTTGCGGAAAAGCCATTGCGTACTGTATGGGCAGTTTCATATTGGGCAAGCCCATTTGTGCTTTTACGCTGCCATCTTGAAACTGTACCATGCTGTGTATAATACTTTGTGGATGCACCATTACCTTTATTTGGTTTGGCTTTAAGTTAAACAACCACTTGGCTTCAATCATCTCAAGCCCTTTGTTCATAAGGGTTGCAGAGTCGATAGATATTTTTGCACCCATGGCCCAGTTGGGGTGTTGCAATGCGTGGTCTCGCTTTACATTTACCAAATAATTTGGCTTACGACCTAAGAATGGGCCACCGCTGGCAGTTAAAATAATTTGCTCAATTGTATTAGCACCCTCTCCTACCAAGCATTGAAAAATGGCCGAGTGTTCGCTATCAACAGGAATAACAGTTACGCGTTTTTCAAGGGCTTTTTGCATTACAATATCGCCTGCAACCACCAAAGTTTCTTTATTGGCTAAGGCAATGTGTTTGCCGTTATCTATGGCTTGCAATGTAGGTTTTAAGCCCGCAAAGCCCACAATGGCAGCTAGCATCATATCGTAGCAATCCATGGCTGCTACTTCTTCTAATGCTTTTTGGCCGGCAAATACTTTTACATTAGTATTGGCTAAAGCCTCTTTTACTAGGTGATATTTTTTATCGTCGCCAATTACTACGCAATTGGGATTAAAGTGTAGGGCTTGTTTAATTAATAATTCGTGGTTGTTTAAAGCTGTTAATACTTCAGCCGAAAACTTATCTGCATGTGCAGAAATTACGTCTAAAGCTTGTGTACCTATAGAACCTGTAGACCCAAATATTGCGATGCGTTTTACCATAAGGGTTGCAATATAGTTTTTTCTTGAAATGATAAAAAAGTTAAAAAAAATAATTACCAAATTTTAGTAAGTGAGGTAGAATGATTATTTTAGCAAAAATCGGATAGTTATATCAATAACAGAGGCGGCAACTCTATAAATGCGGCGAAATAAAAAATGAAACAACATTATTATGAAAGTCACATTCAATGATGCTTATTTGGAAAAACTTTATCGAAATCAACCAGTAAAAGGAAAGCCTGTTTTTAGTGAAGAAGTTATTAAGCAGTTTAAAAAGACTATTTTGAAAATAGTGGATGCAGATAGCACGCAAGAACTGAGACAACAAAAAGGGCTGCACTTTGAAGCTTTAAAAGGCAACAAAAAAGGTTTGTACTCAATAAGAGTGAATAAGCAATACCGACTAGAATTTACAATTGAAAACGATGTTATTACATTATTAGAGATAATATTGATTGAACATCTTTCTAAACACTATGAAACTTAATATATGTCAAACTATCAAGTTATAGGACGCAATGGTAAACCTATTGAAACCGATATTACATTACATCCTGGTGAAATTATTGCAGATGAATTGGAATCAAGAGGTATTATGAAGAAAAAATTTGCCTCATTAATAGAAATGCAACCTGCACACTTAAGCGATTTAATAAAAGGTAAACGTCATGTATCGGCAAAATTGGCTTTGAAACTAGAACAACATTTAGGCATAAACGCAGCTTATTGGCTACGTGTTCAAAACTCTTATGACTTATTTATGGCTCGTAAGGCATTACAAGCTGTTTAAGAATGTTTTTAAATCGTCTGCCAATTGCCTGTCGTTGCTTAACCGTGGCACTTTGTTTTGTCCGCCTAGCTTACCAATGTGCTTCATATAATCTATGAAACCATGCTTGCGAACTGATACAATTTGCAAGGTTTGCAAAATATTACCAGCAATCAAATCATCGTAATACACATTTTTGGTTCTTAAATTGGCATCAACTTGTAGCGAAAAAGCTGCCATATCAGTTGGCGGCGTTTCAAATTCTATTAACCACTCGTGAAAGCTTTTACCATTGCCATCTTGTATAAATGGTGCTACAGTAAATTCAACCACATTTACACCAAACTGATTAGCTGCGTTTAACAATGCATAATCAACTTCTTCGCCAATAACATGTTCTCCAAAAGCAGAAATAAAGTGTTTAATACGCCCACTCACCACAATTCTGTAAGGGTTTAAACTTACAAATTTCACCGTATCGCCAATGCTGTAGCCCCACAAACCTGCATTGCTATTAATAATTAAGGCATAATTTTCGCCAAGTTGTACATCTTTTAGCGTTAATCGTGTAGGCTGCTCGTTAAAAATTTCTGCCGTAGGCACAAATTCAAAAAAGATACCGCTATTGGTATTTAACAATAAGCCAGGTGCTTTTTGTGTGTCTTGAAATGCCAAGAAACCTTCGCTTGCGGGATACAATTCTATTACATCTATTTGCTTGCCTATGCTTTGAAATAGTTTGGCTTTGTAGGGGTTAAAGTTTACGCCACCTTGCACCATCACACTAAAATTGGGAAACAGTTGGCTTATCTTTTTGCCACTACGTTCTGCCAATTGGTCAAAATACATTTGCATCCAAGGTGGTATGCCACTTATTAGCGTCATATCTTGGTTAATGGTTTCGCTTACAATGGCATCAAGTTTTGTTTCCCAATCGTCAATACAATTGGTGGTATAACTAGGCAGTTGATTGGTGCGTAAATATTTAGGTATGTGGTGGTTTACAATGCCGCTTAAACGGCCTGTAGGAATATCTGCAAGGCGTTCAAGTTCGGGCGAGCCACTTAAAAAAATCATTTTCCCTTTTACAAAAGCATGATTACCTGTTTCGGCCATGTAGCAGAGCAAAGCGTTACGTGCCGTATCTATGTGGTTGGGTATAGAATCTTTAGTGATGGGTATATATTTTACACCGCTTGTAGTACCGCTAGTTTTGGCTAAATAAATGGGTTTGCCTTTCCACAATACATTGTGCTTACCTTCTTTTATTTGAGCGATGTAATTTTTAATTTGCTCGTAATCTCTTATGGGTACGGCTTTGGTAAAATCGCTGTACGTGCGAATATTTTGAAATTGGTGGTCTTTACCAAACACGGTATTCCTACCAACTTCTATTAAGTTTTTAAAAATCGCTTCTTGGTCTTGCAAGGCCGAGTGCGATTCTTTAATAATTTTTTTATGGATGTAGCTGGCAAATGGTTTTGCAAGCAATGATTTCAAGTTCATACTACAAATATAGCCGCTGATGAAACTAATTAACTAAGCGAAGGTATGGAACGCAGATTTTTATGATGATGATGATGAAACTAAGCGAAGGTATGGAACGCAGATTTTTATGATGCTGATGAAACTAATTAACTAGGCGATGGTATGGAACGCAGATTTTTATGATGATGATGATGAAACTAAGCGAAGGTATGGA
>JASGCX010000067.1:14588-14779 GCA_030053925.1 Flavobacterium sp. | reverse complement strand
TTATGATGCTGATGAAACTAATTAACTAGGCGATGGTATGGAACGCAGATTTTTAGGATGATGATGATGAAACTAATTAACTAGGCGATGGTATGGAACGCAGATTTTTAGGGTGCGCATGATGAAACTAGGCGAAGGTATGGAACGCAGATTTTTAGGGTGCGCATGATGAAACTAGGCGAAGGTATGGA
>JASGCX010000067.1:14416-14488 GCA_030053925.1 Flavobacterium sp. | reverse complement strand
GATTTTTAGGGTGCGCATGATGAAACTAGGCGAAGGTATGGAACGCAGATTTTTATGATGATGATGATTAAA
>JASGCX010000067.1:0-14316 GCA_030053925.1 Flavobacterium sp. | reverse complement strand
ATAATTAACTAGGCGAAGGTATGGAACGCAGATTTTTATGATGATGATGATTAAAATAATTAACTAGGCGAAGGTATGGAACGCAGATTTTTATGATGATGATGATTAAACTAAGCGAAGGTATGGAACGCAGATTTTTAGGGTGATGATGATGAAACTAATTAACTAGGCGATGGTATGGAACGCAGATTTTTATGATGCGCATGATGAAACTAGGCGAAGGTATGGAACGCAGATTTTTAGGGTGCGCATGATTAAACTAGGCGATGGTATGGAACGCAGATTTTTATGATGCTCATGATTAAACTAATTAACTAGGCGAAGGTATGGAACGCAGATTTTTATGATGCTGATGATACATCTTGTTTTATCTTGAAAACCATGATAATCTGCGTTGTATAAAATTAATTAGCGGTCATCATAGCCACAAAATCGTCAAACAAGTAGCGGCTATCGTGTGGGCCAGGTGTTGCTTCTGGGTGATATTGTACGCTAAAGGCAGGTTTGTTTTTTAAACGAATACCTTCTATGCTATTATCGTTTAGGTTTAAGTGCGTAACCTCGATGTTTTGGTGGTTTTTAACCGCTTCGGGGTTTATACCAAAACCGTGATTTTGGGTAGTAATTTCACATTTACCAGTAATAATATTTTTTACAGGGTGGTTTAACCCTCTGTGGCCGTGGTGCATTTTAAAGGTAGGAATACCATTTGCCAAAGCCAATAATTGGTGACCTAAGCAAATACCAAACACGGGTTTTTCTTCTTGCAAAATATGTTTAATAGTTGCTACAGCATAAGGCATGGCAGCAGGGTCGCCGGGACCATTTGAAATGAAATAACCGTTAGGGTTAAACGCTTTTAAGCGAGCAAAAGGTGTTTTTGCAGGATGCACACGTACATGCACACCACGCTGTACTAAGCAGTTTAAAATATGTTTTTTCACACCAAAATCTAGCACAGCTACTTTTACGGTAGCATTAACATTGCCTAGTTCGTATTCTGTTTGGGTACTTACGGTGCTTGCAAGTTCTAACCCATCCATATTTGGGCAACTTGCTAGTTGAGCTTTCAATTGGTCTACATTTAAATTTTCGGAAGAAATAATGCAATTCATTGCACCTTTTTCACGTACATGTGCTACTAAAGCTCTTGTATCTATATCTTCAATGGCTACAATTTTATTCTCAATCAAGTATTTATGTAGCGAGCCAGTTGCTTGAAAACGGCTGAACAATTCTTCTAAATTTCTAGCAATTAGGCCTT
This sequence comes from Flavobacterium sp., assembly GCA_030053925.1. GTDB lineage: Bacteria > Bacteroidota > Bacteroidia > Chitinophagales > Chitinophagaceae > Parasediminibacterium. Next base: position 13,052 of record JASGCX010000067.1, on the reverse strand, counting down.
TAATTTTTACAGAATCGCTTTCTACATCGGCAGGTTTTACGCCATAGTTGCCTACGTGTACATTGTTCATAATTAATACCTGGCCGGTGTAACTAGGGTCTGTAAATACTTCCTGATAGCCCGTCATGCCGGTATTAAAACAAATTTCGCCAGTGGTAGTGCCTATTAAGCCAAAAGCTTTACCATGAAAAACGTGTCCATTTGCCAAAACTAAAATTGCAGGTTGTTGTGTAGTAGCCATTACAGATTTATGATTTGAGATTTGTGATTTTCTATTTGTGATTTGCGACCATTTATTTACGTGATTGTAATGATGCAAAAACCATGATGACTTAGGTTGCGCAAAATTTTTGCAAATTAAGCCCGATATTTTTAAACAATACCAATTAAAGTTTAAAACTTATACCCAAAAGGAGGATGATGCGAGAAGAATGAGAAGATAAAAGGAAATAATTTTTTAAAAAATTGGTTATTTCAATCACTTAGTTTTATGTAAAAGCATACACTATGGCCTTTATAATCTTTGGCAGTAAAGAAACATTTATCAACCTAGATGCGTTTTTTATAAAATGCCCTTCCTGCGAAACAGATAACTGGGCTGATGTGATGGTAACGAGTGAGTACTATCATCTTTACTATGTACCAATATTTCCTTTTAATAAAAATGCCCATGTTGTATGCAAAACATGTGGGCTGAAGCGATATGGTATTGGGTTTGACAAAAAATTGATTAAGAATTTAGAAGAAGTAAAACACCAATACAAACACCCTTGGTTTACTTATATTGGTTTGGGTTTGGTGGGATTATTAATTTCATTCATCATCATTTCTTCGATGCTACGTGGCTAATAACATACACCCTAGTAGCATACAATATAGTGTGTGAATAATACAACACTCTGTTGCAATTGTGTAACGTATTAATAGTTAGTGGTATCACCTTTGTACTGTTGTAACGCTAAACCTTATAGGTTTTATCAAAATAATTATTCTTATGGTATCGGTCTAAAAATTAGATACTAGTAAAGCAACATAAACTACTGGTAAAAAAAAGCTGTCTCAGGTTGAGGCAGCCTTTTTTATGAAACTGTATAATCTATGGTTTGATATAAATCAAATCTGGAGAAATTTTATAATCGAAATTGCCATTTGTTTCAATAGCATACCATAATATTGAATAATATTTTTTGTTATTAAACTTAGAAGTATTAATCTTAACCGTAGCATTATAATAACCTGCTAAATTGCCTACTTGTACGCTTGTAATGCCTGGTATTAGCCCATTATTTAAGTTGGTGAAATTTAATGAGTCAATTCTGTTATAATTTGACAATGGCCAACCAGCCGTATTATCTTGTTTAGCTTCTAGTATTACCAATTTTAAACTTTGCGGCAATGCATTAATGTAATGGTAGCTAATAGGCAAATTAACAGTATCGCCCTTAATTGCAGATAATGTGTATGTTGTAGGCACAACAACTAAAAAACCATTAGCGTGTATAGGTTCAATTGGTTGTGTGTAATCCCTTTTTGTACAACCCGAAATGATTAATGTAACTACTGTAATTACCAATGCGATTGTGTTTTTAAACGTTTTCATGTTTTCTGTTTTAATTGTTACGTTTTTTTGTTAAAACTATTTTTTGCTAAAATGTCTATTAGTATATTATCTCTGCACATGTCTAGGTTTATTTGGTAGTATCAACTTCTAACCCTGTTACTTGCTGTATTAGCTTTAGCGTGGCGAGGTTAAACTTTGTGCAAATAGTAATAATGCCTTTTTGGTAATTGATAAACTCTTAGTTGTAATAGCCACGAAAAATAGATGTTAACATGGTTGTATGCTTTTGATTGTGATTGATATGGCTAAAATACAACACCAATTATTTCAATCCAAATTTTATTGAAGTTTTTTTTGTAATGGTGAATGTTAAGCACTTGGTGAGCAACCAATTTCATACTTGAAGAAGCTTGCAGACTTGGTTTCAAATGGGAAATATGATGGAAAAAGGAGTTTTTCCATAGAAAAAAGGGTGCATATTAAAGGTAACAGTAATTGATAATAAGATTAAAACATTCAGTTGGTGGATGTGCAATAAAAGAATTGGCTGCAATTTATTTTGACAAAATTGAAAATTTAGAATGAGTAATACATTAAAAGATACAGCAATTGTTGCTTATATAGCATTGGACTTGTTCTTGCATTGTGCAGAATGTACTAAACCTACACGGTTTTTAAACCCTTATAGGTTTTATCAAAATAATTATTCTACAACAACGTGCCACTTAAAAACAACAAGGCTACACTAAAATAAATTACCAAACCAGTAACATCTACCAAAGTGGCTACAAATGGGGCAGAGGATACGGCAGGATCGGCACCGAATTTTTTAAGTACAATGGGCAACATAGAGCCGCTAAGGGTACCCCACAATACAACACCTAATAAACTGAAACCAACGGTGTAAGCAATCATTAACCAATGTGTGCCGTACATGTCTGGCGATAGGCTGTGCCAGGCTACTACCCGTATAAAACCTATAAGCCCAAGTACACCACCAAGCATTACACCGCTTAACAATTCTCGCTTTAATACCCGCCACCAATCTGCAAGGCTTATGTCGCCCACAGCCATAGCTTGTATAATTAAGGTGCTGGCTTGGCTACCGCTATTGCCGCCACTACTGATAATTAATGGTACAAACAGGGCAAGCACAACGGCTTTTTCTATCTCGCCTTGAAAGTAGCCCATGGCAGTAGCAGTAAGCATTTCGCCTAAAAACAATACTACCAACCAGCCTATGCGTTTGCGGAATAATTTGTGTAGGGCAATGTCAAGATATGGCTCGTCTAAAGCTTCGGTACCACCAATCATTTGTATGTCTTCGCTAAACTCTTCGTTGGCTACCCAAAGCATATCATCTATGGTTACAATACCTAGTAATATGTTTTTATCATCGGTTACTGGTAGGGCCACACGGTTGTTCATTTTAAACACTTTGTTGGCATGTTCTTGGTCGTCTGTAACGTTTAGTGCAACCACACGTTCGTCCATCACTTCGCTTACTAGTTTATCAGGCGAAGCCAAAATCACATCTCTAATTCTAATATCGTCTATTAGTTCGCCGGCTTCGTTAATTACATAAATTACATCAATAGTTTCGCTGCCTTTGGCAAATCGCCTAATGGTTACAAATACTTCTTCAATGGTATTGTGTTCGTACACATACACATAGTCGGGTGTCATTAAACGGCCCACACTATCTTCTGGGTAGCCAAGGTGAGTAAGGGTAATTTTTCGCTCTTCGGGGTCTAATAATTTTATTAAATCACGAATAACGTTCTTGGGTAGTTCTTCCAAAAAGTCGGTTCTATCATCTGGGGGTAATTCGTTAAGTAATTCGGCGGTTTTAAAAGAAGGTAGTTGTTTTACAATGTCTTTTTGTTGAGCAATATCTAAAATTTTAAACACGCTAGCAGCCCTATTAATAGCCATATTGCCAATGATATGCGCTTCATATTGAGGGTATTGGTTTATTAGTTCTGCAACATCACTAATGTTCTGATCGTTCAAAAAGTCAGCAAATTGTAGCTTATTATCGGTAGCAATTATGTTTTCAAATTGCTCTATAATGTCTTCATTTTCAAATTCTAAACTCATGGGTGCAATTTAAGTTGATTAGTGCATTTGAAAGGACTGTAAATTGTTGTCAATGTATCACTTATTTTTACCTCCATGATTTTACCTGACTTAGTAATAGCGCCATCAGAAAAGGGTGGCAAAGGTGTATTTACCACCAAGGCATTTAAAGTAGGCACAATAGTAGAAATTTCGCCAGTATTGGTGTTTACTGGTAAAGAATATTTGCACCTAGCTGAAACCAAGCTGTATAACTACATATTTGAATGGGGACCAACACGCAAGAAAGCTGCACTTGCACTTGGTTACATAAGCATGTACAACCATAGTTACAGTGCCAATTGTATTTATGAAATGGATTTTGCCAATAACCTAATGACCATAAAAGTGGTAAAGCCCATAAAAAAAGGCGAGGAACTATTTATTAACTACAACGCTGAAGCAGATAATAAAAACAAGGTGTGGTTTGATGCGAAATAGGGGGGTGGGGTGATGGGTGATGGTTCATAGGTGATGGTTCATGGGTGATGGTTTACCGTTGACCGTGGACCGTTGACCGTGGACCGTTGACCGTGGACCGTGGACCGTTGACCGTTAACCGTTTACCGTTGACCGTTTACCGTTTACCGTGGACTGTTACCCAATAAAAACAACAAAGGCACGTTTAAACGTTTGTTCCAGCTACGTTCGCTATGGTCTGCACCTAAATACTCTTTGGTAAGCCAATTGGTAGCGGTGTAGCCTTTTTGCTGCATAATGGTATCTACCTGTAATTGAAAGGGTTTGTACAAAGCATCAAGCGTAGCAGTGCCATAATCAAAGTAAATTTTGTGGTTCTTTGGTGAAGGCAAATGGCTGCTTAAATAGGCCATAAAAGTGGCTGGTATGGGGTTGTTATCTGCACGAAAAATACCCGTCCAATGGGTAGATAAACAAGCTGCACCACTAAATACATTTGGGTACTCGCAAATGGCATACATAGAAATTAAACCTCCCATGCTGCTACCTGCTATAAATGTGTTGACTCTATCTTTTAAAGTGGCAAAATGGCTATCAATAAAGGGTTTCAGCTCTTTAACTATGAATTGTAAGTAATTATCAGATTGTATGGTATCGGCAAATAAAGGTTGAGTAGCACCTCTAGTAGCTTTATAAATAGAATCTTGGTGTACTTGTGATAATAACTTAAAAGGCTTCTGAGGAAAATACTCGCTGTGGCGTTTTGTTTCGCCATTGTAAATGCCTACCACAATGCAGTCTTTTATTTGATGCGCTTGCATCAGTTGGCTAGCCACTTTATCTACTTGCCAGGCTTGGTGGTTCCACATTATGCTCGAATCGAACAAGGCTTTACCATCGTGCATATATAACACTGCATATTTTTTACTAGTGCTGTACCCTTTTGGCAGCCACACATCTACATTTCTTGCCGCCACATATTTAGAAGGCATTTGCTCGTAATGCTTAATAGTACCTGCTACCACTTTGGGTACTTGTGCCATAGTAGTTTGTTGTAAACAGGCAATAAATAGTAGTGTGAAAACTAGCCGCATAGCATTGTTATTTACTAGCAAATGTAATTGTGTAAATAATAGACAAATAATTGTTGTTTAATTTTATTTGCAGCTATAAAAAAATCCCCAAACCTAAAAGATTGGGGGATTTTCACCTTTCACTATTCTCATCTCACCACTAACTAAATCTTCACTTTCATCACCAATTTTTTAATAGGCTGCTCGTTTACAGCAATCATGGGTGCATGTACATCTTCTGGGAAGAAAATAGCAAATTGGCTATCTGTTAAATTGAAATACATATCGGGTGCATCGTTGTAAAATACTACATCTTTCTCAGGGTTGTATTCACCTTTTTGAGAAACGCAAGTGTTACGAGGTTTCCAACCGATGGTTTCGTGGCCACGAATACATAATTGAATATCAATGTTGTTGTTGTGGCACTCGAACTTAGCAATAGAATCGGCTGCTGGCATACCTGCTTTGTCAGATACAATGGCTTTTAAGCCTTCTGCTACGTCTGTTTTACCAATTTCTAAATTGGCTAGGTTTTGAGATATGATGTACTCAAATGCTTTGGCAAATAATGGGTGTATGTTGGTGTATTTGTCGGCATTGGCAAGTGTATCTACTATCATAATAGTTTGGAGTTTGAAGTTTGAAGTTTGAAGTTTGAAGTTTGAAGTTTGAAGTTTGGAGTTTGGAGTTTGGAGTTTGAAGTTTGAAGTTTGAAGTTTGGAGTTTGAAGTTTGGAGTTTGAAGTTGGGAGTTTGAAGTTTGAAGTTGGGAGTTTGAAGTTTGAAGTTTGAAGTTTGGAGTTTGTAGTTTGTAGTTTGAAGTTTGGAGTTTGAAGTTTGGAGTTTGGAGTTTGGAGTTTGGAGTTTGAAGTTTGGAGTTTGGAGTTTGGAGTTTGAAGTTTGAAGTTTGGAGTTTGAAGTTTGAAGTTTGAAGTTTGAAGTTTGAAGTTTGGAGTTTGAAGTTTGGAGTTTGGAGTTTGGAGTTTGAAGTTAATATTGTTGCCACTAAGGCACTAATGCTGAAAGTTACTCAAATGCTTGGTGCTTCTTCATGCCTTGGTGATTTTGTGGCAAAAGTTGAATAAAGTTATAGCCGTACAAGTAGGTGCTTCGTAAACTCGGCATAAACTTGCAACGGATGCTCAATTGAAAGGCTACAGCTAGTTACCAAAGAAAAAAAATCCGCCTAAACTAAAGGCTTGACGGATTTCTTTTTAATTATAAATTTCAAATTAGCAATTAGCAATTAACGTTGAACACGACCGCTACCATCACCTTTTACTAATTCTTTCACTTCGTTTAAAGTTGCGTGGTTAAGATCGCCAGGAATGGTGTGTTTTAATGCAGAAGCAGCAACACCAAATTCGGCCGCATCGGCCATTGGCATACCTGTAACTAACCCATAGATAAGACCACTTGCAAAGCTATCGCCACTACCTACGCGGTCTACAATACGAACTTTGTATTCTTTAGTGTGGTAAAAATCGGTACCATTATACACCAAAGCACTCCAACCGTTGTCGGAAGCACTGTAGCTTTCACGTAAAGATGAAGCGATGAATTTGAAACCGAATTTCGCTTTCATTTGTGCAAAAATGTCTTTAAAACCATCAAGGTTTAATTCACCTTTAGTAACATCGGTATCAGCAGCTTTAAAGCCTAAGCATAAATCAGCATCTTCTTCGTTACCAATACATACATCTACAAACTCGCAAAGTTGAGTCATTACAACTCTTGCTTTTTCTTTAGTCCATAATTTTTTACGGAAATTTAAGTCGATAGAAGTAGTGATACCTTTTGCTTTTGCAGCTTTTAATGCAGCTAAAGTAAGGGCGGCAGCTTTATCGCTTAATGCTGGAGTGATGCCCGTGGTGTGAAACCACTCAGCACCATCAAATATTTTATCCCAATCAAATTCGCTTGCATCAACGTCTGCAATTGAAGCACCTGCACGGTCGTACACAACCTGAGAAGCACGCATAGAAGCACCAGTTTCTAGGAAGTAGATGCCCAAACGGTCGCCACCACGAGCCACAAATTGCGTATCCACACCATAACGCCGAAGGTGATTGATAGCAGCCTGGCCAATAGGATTGTTAGGTACTTTAGAAACGAAAGTTCCATTTAAACCATAGTTACATAACGCAGCCGATACGTTTGCTTCGCCACCACCATACGTGATATCGAAAGTATCAGCTTGTACAAAACGTTTGAAATCGGGCGTTGATAAACGCAACATAATTTCACCAAGGGTCACAACTTTTTTAGACATAATGGTTAGTTGATTTTTTGAGTGATAAGATGATTGATTAGTTATTGTTTATTTGACGATTATTTCGCAAATCGATTTTCCAAAATTATTGTGCAAAAACGCATAGTAGCAACAAAATCTACGTATTCGTTTGCATAGAAAAGTCTTTTTAAATTGTAACAACTAACTTTCTTTTGTTAAAGAATTAAGGCGTTTAAAGCCTTGTATTTACATACTAAAACTGCATTTTTTTCATTATCAAATACAAACAATATGAGCAAAAAAGTAGAAATTTTACAAGCTATTAAAGACCAAGGCATTTTACCATTATTCTTTAATAACGATACAGAAGTAAGCTTACAAGTATTAAGAGCCTTGTATCGTGCAGGCGTAAAAACTGTAGAATATACTAACAGAGGTGAGGCTGCTTTGGCTAACTTTAAAGAAATGCGCAAAGTAGTAGATGCCGAAATGCCAGGTTTTTACCTAGGTATTGGTACTATAAAAAATGCTGCACAAGCACAAGCATTTATTGAAGCCGGTGCAGATTATATTATTTCTCCGGGCTTAATTTTGGAAGTAGCCGCAGTAGCCGATAAAGCAGATATTTTGTGGGTACCAGGCGCAATGACACCATCAGAAATTATTGCAGCAGAAAACCTAGGTGCAAAATTTGTAAAATTATTCCCTGGTAATATGTTGGGGCCAGATTTTATGAGTTCAATTAAAGAATTGTTTCCTGCAATGTTATTTATGCCTACAGGTGGTGTAGATACTACAAAAGACAACATTAGTGCTTGGTTTAAATCGGGCGTAAGTGCCGTAGGCATGGGTAGTAAATTATTAAGCAAAGCTTTGCTAGAAGCTAAAGACTACGCTACTATAGAATCGGCAACTAAAGAAGTATTGGCTACTGTAAAAGCGGTAAGAGGTTAATTTTTTAACAGCTATTTTTATAAAAAACCACCAATGCCATTTACTTGCATTGGCCGTTTTGCGTTAGGCATTAACTTCTGCTGCTATTATTTAACAATAGCGGTTAGTTTTACATTCTTTTCCACAGTAGAAACGATGGCTTAAAATTTGTTTTTGGTGTTTCATTGCAATCCTTACCTTTGCCGTCCCTTATTTTAAGGCTAATTAGCACAATTGTTTATAGACTTTGGCCAATTTCTGTTTATAAACCATTCATTTTCAAAGCTTAAGCAAGCTATTATCTTTAATGGATAGTAGTTTATTTTTTAGACAAAACCGGTGTACAAAATACTATGTCAACAACAACTTTGAACAAAAGGGTAAATTTCGGTAAGACTAAGCACCTAGCTGACACGCCCGACTTATTAGACATTCAGTTACAATCCTTCAGAGAGTTTTTCCAGTTAGAAACAACGCCAGATAAGCGTAATGTTGAGGGTTTGTTCCGTGTGTTTAAAGACAACTTTCCTATCACTGATACAAGAAACATCTTTGTATTAGAGTTCTTAGATTATTTTATTGATCCACCACGTTACTCAATTGATGAGTGTATGGAGCGAGGATTGACATACGCTGTGCCCTTAAAAGCTAAATTACGTTTAAGCTGCAACGATGAAGAGCATGTGGATTTTCAAACAATTGTACAGGACGTATTCTTAGGTAATATTCCTTACATGACACCACGGGGTACCTTCGTAGTAAATGGTGCCGAGCGAGTGGTGGTATCTCAATTACACCGTTCTCCTGGTGTATTCTTTGGTCAATCTACTCACCCAAATGGTACCAAAATTTACTCGGCGAGAGTAATTCCTTTCAAAGGTGCTTGGATGGAGTTTGCAACAGACATCAATAACGTGATGTATGCCTATATCGATCGTAAAAAGAAGTTCCCTGTAACCACTTTATTACGTTCTATTGGCTTTGAAACAGATAAAGATATTTTAGCACTATTTGGTATGGCCGATGAGGTTAATGCCGATAAAAATGAGTTAAAAAAACATATTGGTAAAAAACTAGCCGCACGTGTTTTAAGAACCTGGGTAGAAGATTTTGTTGATGAAGATACCGGTGAAGTGGTATCTATTGAACGTAACGAAATTGTAATGGAACGTGATAGCATTTTAGATGCTGATAGCGTAGAAACCATTATAGAAATGGAAATCAAAAGCATTTTTTTACAAAGAGAAGATGTTGGCGGTGACTATGCTATTATTTACAACACATTAAATAAAGATACCTCAAACAGTGAGTTAGAAGCGGTACAGCACATTTATCGCCAATTGCGTGGTGCAGATGCACCTGATAACGAAACTGCTCGTGGTATTATTGATAAATTATTCTTTAGCGATAAACGTTACGATTTAGGCGAAGTTGGCCGCTACAAAATAAATGGTAAACTTGGTTTAGACTATCCTTTAACTAAAAAGGTATTAACTAAGCCAGATATTATTGAAATTGTTAAATACTTAGTACGCTTAACCAATGCGAAAGCCGAGATTGACGATATTGATCACCTAAGCAACCGTCGTGTACGTACTGTGGGTGAGCAATTGTACGCTCAATTTGGTGTAGGTTTAGCACGTATGGCACGTACTATTCGTGAACGTATGAACGTTCGTGATAATGAGGTATTTACCCCAGTAGATTTGATTAATGCAAGAACATTGTCATCGGTAATCAACTCATTCTTTGGTACTTCTCAGTTATCTCAGTTCTTAGATCAAACCAATCCATTATCCGAAATTACCCACAAACGTCGTATTTCTGCGCTAGGGCCTGGTGGTTTAAGTAGAGAGAGGGCTGGTTTTGAAGTACGTGACGTACACTACTCTCACTACGGTCGTTTATGTACTATTGAAACACCAGAAGGACCAAACATTGGTTTAATTTCTACACTTTGCGTACACGCAAAAATTAACGATATGGGCTTTATTGAAACGCCATACCGTAAAGTAGAAAATGGTAAAGTAAATGTAAGCGATTTGTTGTACCTAAGTGCTGAGGCAGAAGAAAATGTAAAAGTTGCCCAATCTAACTCACCAATTGACGATGCTGGTAATTTATTAGCAGAGAAAGTTGTATCAAGAGACACTGGCGATTTTCCTATTTTAGATAGAGCCGAGGTAGAATATATGGACGTTGCACCTAACCAAATTGTTGGTTTGAGTGCGTCTTTAATTCCATTCTTAGAGCATGATGATGCCAACCGTGCCTTAATGGGTTCAAACATGCAACGCCAAGCGGTGCCATTAATTAGAATGGAAGTACCAATTGTAGGTACAGGTTTAGAAGGCCGTGCTGCACGTGATGCACGTATTCAGGTTCATGCAGAAGGTACTGGTGTTGTAGAATTTGTAGATGCTAATGAAATTCATGTTCGTTACGATAGAAACGATTTAGATCGTTTGGTATCTTTTGAAGATGACTTGATTGTTTATAAATTAACTAAGTTCATTAAAACCAACCAAGCAACTTGTATCAACTTACGTCCAGCAGTTAAAAAAGGACAAAAAGTGGTAAAAGGCGATTTCTTAACCGAAGGTTATGCAACCAAAGATGGTGAATTAGCATTAGGCAGAAACTTAGTGGTTGCGTTTATGCCTTGGAAAGGTTACAACTTTGAGGATGCAATTGTAATTAACGAAAAAGTAGCAAGAGAAGACATGTTTACCTCTGTTCACATTGATGAATATGAACTAGAAGTACGTGATACTAAATTGGGTGAAGAAGAATTAACGCCAGATATTCCAAACGTTTCTGAAGAAGCTACTAAAGACTTAGACGAACACGGTATCATTAGAATTGGTGCGTCTATTAAAGAAGGTGACATCTTAATTGGTAAAATTACTCCTAAAGGCGAAAGTGACCCTACACCAGAAGAGAAATTATTACGTGCCATCTTTGGTGATAAAGCTGGCGATGCGAAAGATGCATCATTAAAAGCACCAAACGGTACAGAAGGTGTTGTAATTGATAAAAAATTATTTCAACGTGCTAAGAAGGATAAGAACACAAAAGTTAAAGAGAAAGCACAGTTAGAAAAAGTAGAAAAAGCACACCAAACTGTAGTTGAAGAAGTTAAAGAACAATTGTTAAGCAAGCTACAAACATTGTTAAAAGACAAATCTTCTCAAGGTGTTACCAATAATTTCGGCGAAAGCTTAATTGGTAAAGGTGCTAAGTTCAACTACAAAAACTTATCGTCTATTGAGTACGGCACTATAAATCCATTAGGTTGGACAGGTGACGAAGAAACAGACAACTACATCAACGTTCTTTTACACAACTATACTATCAAGTACAACGAAGAGTTGGGTAGATATAAGAGAGAGAAATTCAACATTTCTATTGGCGACGAGTTGCCAGCAGGTGTGTTGAAACTAGCTAAAGTGTACCTTGCTGTAAAACGTAAGTTGAAAGTGGGTGATAAAATGGCGGGCCGCCACGGAAATAAAGGTATTGTTGCGAAAATTGTTCGTGCAGAAGATATGCCTTTTATGGAAGATGGTACACCAGTTGATATTGTATTGAACCCATTGGGCGTACCTTCTCGTATGAACCTTGGTCAAATTTACGAAACCATACTTGGTTGGACAGGTTTAAAACTAGGTATGAAATTCGCAACTCCTATTTTTGATGGTGCTAGCACTACCGAAATTGAAGAATTGTGTGTGAAAGCTGGTATTCCACGTAACGGTCACACGTATTTGTATGATGGTGAAACAGGTGATCGTTTTCACCAAAAAGCAACTGTAGGTGTTATTTATATGATTAAACTACACCACATGGTTGATGATAAGATGCATGCTCGTTCTATTGGGCCATACAGCTTAATTACACAACAACCTTTGGGTGGTAAGGCACAGTTTGGTGGTCAACGTTTTGGCGAAATGGAGGTTTGGGCACTAGAAGCATACGGTGCTGCTAACATTTTACAAGAATTGTTAACCTTGAAATCTGACGATATTATTGGCCGTGCAAAAACCTACGAGGCAATTGTTAAGGGCGAAAATATTCCAAGACCAGGTGTTCCAGAATCATTTAATGTATTGGTACATGAATTAAGAGGTTTAGGTTTAGATCTTAAATTTGAATAAGCGATACAAATCTTAATAAAATATGTAGCCACTCTAAAGTAATATTTAGAGTGGCTTTTTTATTTACTGCCGCTGCTTTGCAATAACTGCTGCTGTGCATTTTCATCAGCAATGCTTTTTTTAAGTGTTTGTAATTGGGTAGTGAAGGCTGGTTTAAAGCCTTTGGCGGTTAATGCGAAGGCGGTTTGTTTGTTGGGCGCTTTGGCTATTCGTTTTATGTTATGCACAAGGCTTTATTGTTGTCTTAGATTTTACTTGCTTGAAGTACGCAACAATTTCATCTTTGGTCATTTTGATCAATTTCTCACTTAATTTCTCTCTTTGTTCACGCATAAATTTTACTGCGTCAAACTCTTTGTTAATCATCTTCATATTTTACCAATTCTCTTGGTGAAAGGATTTCTAATTGTTTATAGCCATTTTTTATGTTTATAGCATTGTAACCTCGTATTCGTTGATTGCAATAATATTACTCATACAAAAAAATTGACACTGAAAGTAAACATTTATACGCTTGCATCCATCATACTTCACTCAAACAATTGATTACAAATACTA
>JASGCX010000066.1 GCA_030053925.1 Flavobacterium sp. | reverse complement strand
TGGTGGCTCACTACTTTAAAATGGTGGCTCACCACTAAAAAATGGTGGCTCACTACTTTAAAATGGTGGCTCACCACTAAAAAATGGTGGCTCACTAGTGAGCCACCATTTTTTAGGTGCGAATTGCCATTTTAAAGCATCGAGTTGCAATAAAATTACTATGCGTTACGTATCCACTTAGCCGATTATTCTTTCCAACCCATTTTTTCTCTCAATTGGGGTTCGCTGCTAAGAGCTAGTATGGCAAATTTCTTAAATTTTACAAACCAATTCTCAAATGCTTCCCAAGCTTCATCTCTTTTTTGGGTGGCTTGCTGTGCTTCACCTAATTCTATTGCTTTTACAGGTATCATTTTTTTTAGGTTTGTAAAGCCTAATTGGCCTGTTTGCAACACTGCTTCGGTAATGCCTCTTGCTATTACTGATGCTTTATAGCTAGCATTATTTAGCACACCTTCGTAAAACAATAATGCTTGATTGCAATAGCTACTTTCGGCTAGTAGTCGCCTACCATTTAACCCTAATGCGTTTAAGGCTGCCTTATCATCTTCAAAAATAAGTTTGCCCCATTTTACATGGCTTAAATAACTAGGGTGCAGGCTGTCTGCCAATGTATCAAATTCTTTGATGGCTTGATACTGCTCGCCGTACTCTTTTTTTTGCTTGTCATCTAGTTTTTTAAGGGCTTCTAGCTCGGCAGTTTTACTAGCTATAATGGCTGGTGGGTAGCCGGCTGCGGTAAGCAAGCCTACAATGTTGGCATCGGCAGCATTGGTAAGGGCAGTTACTCGGTTGCTGTAATACAAATTAAAGTTTTCGTAGTAACTGTTTTTTTTAACTGGGTTTGTTACTGTTGTGTTTGGTTCCATACCTGTAATTTTTTAATAATTGGATAAGCTAAAGTAGTAATAGTTTTGATAAGCTAAAAAAAAATTTTGGTGTTTGGGCATTGCTGCTAAAAGTAGTAAGTACATTGTTGCTACTGTTAATTGGCAGCATTAGCAGTGCTAAAAAAGCAGCTATTTATTTGGGTATAGATGGCTATTTCATTAAGCATCTATTCAACTAGCTTTCTTTAGCAGCATAGTATAGCATTAAAGCGGCATTGTTATACATTATCTATTCGTTAACGTACTGTTTGTAATATGCCATTATATTTGTTAATAGCTATGAAACAGCAGTACGTTAAACTTTTATTCGCTTTTTGTTGTAGCCTACTTGCTGTTGTGGCAATGGCACAATTGGGTGGGCAACTATCTGGTAATGTGTATGCACAAGATAATATAACAGACATCCCCTATTTGCTTAAAAGCGAAAAAGACATTGCTTCTGCAATAGACAAAAATTTATTTATTAAAGTTACCGTAAGCAAAGAAAAATGCTTTGTAGGCGAGCCAATATTGGTAACTTATAAGTTGTACACAAGGCTTCAATCTGAATCGAAATTGCTGAAACAGCCCGATTTTAGAGGTTGTAGCGTTATTGAAATGACCACCCCCAATATTGAAGCCGAAATAGAAGTGATAGGTGGCAAAGTTTTTAAAACTTACATTGTTAGGCGTGTGCAGTTAATACCATTGCAAGAAGGCAATATTACACTTGGTACAGCTACACTTGATAACAAGATTTCTTTTTACAAAACCTTAAATGAAATTACACATCATAAACCATCTATTACGCACACTACAACCATTAGTAATGCCGCAAAAGTTATTAATGCCAATAGCCTACCAGCCAACAAAGAAGCAGCAAATTTTACTACTAGCGTTGGTACTTTTATAATTAGTGCCAAAGTGCTTAAATACACCGATACCGCCAATGACAACAATAGTTTGGAAATAAAAATTGATGGTATTGGCAACTTTCAAAATGTTACTTGCCCTACTATTAACTGGCCTAAACATGTAGACCATTTTGATGTAGAAAGTACCGAATTGCTTGATAAATTTAGCTTTCCGGTTTCGGGCAAAAAGCTGTTTACGGTGCCTTTTATTTGCAAACAAACGGGCAAGATAGTAATACCACCAATTAGCTTTACCTATTTTGATGCAAATAAACAAGCATACGCTACCACAAGTACAGATAGTATTTGCATTAACGTATTGCCACAAGCCGAAAAAATAGCAATCGCTAAAATATCTACCGAAGTAGGTAATGGAAAATACATTTGGATAGTGCCGTGTATTGCAATGGTGGCAGGCTTTGTATTGTGGTTAAGTTTTTTTAGAAAGAAAGCACCTGCAACCCTACCAACGCTTATTGCCACCACCACCACCACCGAACCTGTAGCGGTTATAGCCAAAACAGATACAGAATTACTAAATGAATTGTTGCTAATAGAAAATGATAAGCAATATTTTACAGAAGCAAAATCTTTAGCCGATACTATTTTACAAAAGCAAAGTGAGTACCATAAACAGTGTCAATTAAAGCAAATAATCAATCAATGTAATGAGGTGCTGTATGCCTACAATAACAGTATTTCTAAAGGGCAAATATTTGAGCAATTAGAACAGGCAATAAGCGGTTAATCTGTGTATTTGTAACCAACCCCACGAATAGAATGAAAGTACTTTGGGTTGCGGCTATCTTCTTCAAAATACTTTCTAAAGTTGAGTATAAAATTATCGATGGTACGTGTAGTGGGATACACATTGTAGCCCCAAACTACTTGCAATATTTTTTCACGTGTGGTTACCTCACCCTTATTTTCAATTAATAGCTTTAACAGCATTGCTTCTTTCTTACTTAATTCAATGGTTTTTCCATTGTAAGTAATGGCATCTTGTGCTTTAAAATTGATGGTATTGTTACCAAAGCAATAGGTATTGCCTATCGTTTCTTTAACATTAATCTTCTTGTTTTTTGCAATTAATTTTTCTACTCTTAGCAGTAGTTCTTCTAAGTTAAAAGGCTTGGTTAAGTAATCATCTGCCCCTTTTTTTAACCCAAGTATTCTATCGGCGCTAGTGCTTTTGGCGCTTAACATTAAAATAGGTGTATCTAAATTATTAACACGTACTGTTTCTGCAACGCCTATACCATCTATGTTTGGCAGCATTACATCCAATACTATTAGGTCAAAATATTCATTGGCTATGGCTTTTAAGGCTTGTGAACCATCGTAAGCACTTGTAACCTCGTAGCCGTCCATTTCTAAGTTTAGCTTTAAAGCTTCATGCAAATTTTCTTCATCATCAACCAATAAAATACTTGCTCTTTTTTCACTCATAATTACACATTAAAAGATGTGGTAAAAATACTGCCCTGCGGTAGGTTATTAGTAACCGAAATACTGCCGTTGTGGCCTTGCATAATTTTTTTACACAAATACAAACCCAAACCTGTGCCTTTGGTAGTGCGTACATTTTCGTTGCCGGCTCTATAAAACTTCTCAAAAATGCGCTTCTTATCTGCATCTGCAATACCAATGCCTTCATCGCATACTTTCAGCAATACGGCATTTGTATTTTGGTTAAGGCTAATGGTTACAACGGCAGTTTTAGGTGAATACTTTAGTGCATTTTCAATTAAATTATTCACCAACATTTCTATCAAAATTTCTTCGCCAAATATGTAAATGGCTTCGTTAATGTTGCCAATAATTTGTCTATCAATAAAACGCATCGAAAAATCTTTTACCGAACTTTCTACCAATTCGCTCAAGTTAATTTCTTGTTGTGAGGTTGTATTTAAGCCGGCTTCAAGCTGCGATGCAAGTAAAATATTATTGCACAAACTGTTTAACCTATTGGTTTCTTGCAGCGTGTTTTTAATAAGTTTTTGCTGTGTATCTTCTTGCAATTGCCGCCGCAGTAAGGTTTCTAAATTTAGTTTGGTAACGGCTATTGGCGTTTTTAGTTCGTGGGTAATAGCCATCATAAAATTTTGCTGCTGCTGCGCTAGTTTTATTTGCTTGCGCACAGCATTAAATACAAACACAGCACCTAGTAATATCAGCGCAAAAAAAGTAGCACCTTCGCCAATGTATTGGGCTGTTTTACGTGCTTTGCTATCTTCAATGGTACTTACTTTTTGTAAATAGGCAGGATCATCTTTATTAATTTCTGCCAAGCGCATTTTGGCCATCAACGCATTTTGATTTTGCAACGCAATAAACCACCAAGCCAATGCGGTAATCATGTACAGTAAAAGCACCCAATACACAATTGTTACAAATGCTAATTTCTTTTTTGCAGCAAATACACTCATTGTTCAGCTTTTTCTACACGAACACCAGCACTAAGCACATAAGGCAAAGGGTCCTCACGCATGGTATGCTGAAGCGTAAAATGGTAATTACCTTTTTTAAGTTTTATTGGCGCACTTGTAATACGTATGCGATGGTCAAACACATCGTCCATACCTGTACCTAGCCATCCTTTGGTATTGTTGGCTAAGGTTAATTCTATTTGTTGTGTTTGGGGCTTGCTAGCAGGTGCTTGTGTAATAATGTTTAGCCACAAATTATTGTAATGATAAGCGTCATCGTGCCTTACAACTACATAAATATTGTATAGCGCATTGGTATCTGCAATGGTAAAATCGAACGAAGGCTTATCGGTAGATTTCCATTGGTGTTTATAGAAAGACGTTGATTTTTCAAATACATCAAGCGTATTGCAAGCGGCAAACAATACACAAAAAACAATAAAAAGCGAACAAGATTTCAAAACTGTAATTTTCATTCAAAGATAAGTATGTGTTAATCATTTTAAACGCTAGTAAATTAAGATGAGATATACGCTAGTATTTTAGCAAATTTGTTTTAAACAGTAAACACAATAACTACGTGGATTATAAGACAAAAACTACACAACTATTTAGAGGTTGCCAATGACAAAAAGATTAAGGCAATGTATGCTATTATGGAAGTAGATGTTGCGGAAAAAGCCATCATTTACGCTGATGAAATACGAACTTATTTAGACAATCGTAGCCAATTATGAAGCAGATAAAACGCATGTAATAAGTGCAGATGAGAGCAAGCAAAGAATTTTGTCACTTATGAAAACAGCGGCAAAGAAATGAGCTACGCTTATGTTTTAACACCTGCGGCCCAAGTACACTATGAAGAATCCCTTTTATGGTAACTTGAAAGAAGCGAAAGTGCTGCGTTGAATTTTGTTGCAGCAATTAACAATACTATCAATCTTATTTGTGAACATCCAAAACGTTGGCGTAATCGTTATAAAAACTTCAGAGAATTATCACTCAAAAAATAGCCATTCGCTATCATTTACATTATAGAAGAAGATGCTAAAATGGTGGTTATTTAAGCCAATTACCATCACAAGAGAATACCAAACAAAGGTTTAGAAGATAGCTCACACTCAGATAGCTAACAAGTTAGCTAAAAGGCTTATTTTATAAGGTTTGCAGTAGATTAATTCTGCTGTGCAGACTTTTATTTACGCTATGCAGTTGTTAATTTCTTTTATGCAGACTTTTATTTTTATTGTGCCATGTTTATTTTCTGCTGTGCAGAAAGTATAGTAAGCTATGCGGTAAAATAATTTAATTATGTAGCAATTTAACCCTACAATGTAGAAGCATATTGGCTTTATGCAAACCTTATCTTACAATACATTTAACACTTGTTCTTTGGCTTTTTCCATTTCATCCTTCATCAATACCACACATTTTTGTATTTCTGCGTTGTAAGCTTTGCTGCCAGTGGTATTAATTTCTCTGCCAAATTCTTGCAGTATAAACGATAACTTTTTACCCTTGCTTTTTTCTTTATCGTTCAATATTGTTTTAAAGTAAGCAATGTGGTTTTTCAATCTTACTTGCTCTTCGCTTATGTCTATTCTCTCAATATAATAAATCAATTCTTGCTCTAAACGGTTTGCATCGTAGTTTTCTTTACCCACTTTATCTTCTAACAATTTCACCAAATTATCTCTTGTTTTTTGTCGTCTTTTGGGTTCTAATACTACAATAGCTGCACTTTGCAGTTCAATATTTGCAATGCGTAACAGCAAGTCGGCTTCAAGCGATTTACCTTCATCTAAACGATGTACATTCAAATCTTCAATTGCATCTTTCAGTATTTTTTGGAAGGCGTTCCAGTCATCATCATCTAAAACCTCGGTTGAGTTTACCACAACATCTGGCAGGCGCAAAATAGCCGATAACAACTGCTGTGTATCGGCCTGTAATTCGGTAGCAATTTGGGTTACAGAGGTGTAATAGGCTTTTAGCAAATCGGTATTAATACTTACAGGTTTGGCTGCGCCATTTTGTTTAATGTTAATAAAACATTCAATACTACCACGTTCAAGCCCTTCGTTAAGTAGATTTCTTATTTCAAACTCAAATGGTTTAAGCAAGGCAGGCAATTGCATACGCAAGTCAAATTGTTTACCGTTTAATGAGCGTAGTTCTACCAAAAAAGTCTTATCGCCTATAGTTTGTTCGCAACGGCTGTAGCCTGTCATTGAGTATAGCATAGAAAAATTAATGTTAATTATAGAACTAGGCTAATGCTTGTGTTTGTTTAACTTTTACGCAATAGCTATGGGTATTTGCTGTTTATTATAAATTAGGCAGTGCGTAAATGTAAATGAAATCGTGCAGCCCTCACAAACAAAAAACCCACCGTTGCCAGTGGGTGCAAGTAAACCATTTATAAACAAAACTAAAGTTTAGTGGTTTTAAACTTTAATGTTGCAAAATTTACATCAATTTTATAGTTACCACCAACGGCGGGGCCAGGAAAATTTTTAGGTAGGTTATAACCGAAATCGCCACCAGCACTTAAACCAATAACCGAGTTGTCGCTTACAGCATATTTATTGCCCCAGTCACCATTTTTTGGTAACATTAAATATTCTTTACCGCCCACAACACCGTTTAGCGTTAACGAAAACTCAACAGAATTTAAGCGTGTAAACTTTTGAGATGGTGTAGGTACAGGATTATTCCAGCCACCTGGTGTTGCATCACCTACAATATACAAACTGTCGGGCAATGTAGATGTGTAAGGTGTTACAGCAAATTTACCAGTTTGAAAATCTAACAAAATTTTGTACCAGCCACTTGTTGCAGGGCCAGGAAAATTAGCGTTAAATACAGTACCAACGTTAAAACCAAAAGTACCACCAGCACTTAAGCCAGCAATGCTATTGTCATCAACGGCAAACTTAGATGCCCAACTGCCGTTTTCTGGTAGCACTAAATATTGCTTACCACCATTTAAGTTAAACACACCTGCAAAAGTGGTTTCATCTAATCTAGCAAACTCTTGGCTAGGTGTAGGTACAGGATTGTTCCAGTCACCTTGCGAAGCATCGCCTACTAAAAATAACTTACCAGTAGTAGGTAAAGCCACTTTTGGCGGTACTTTATAAGGTGTCATTTTAACCTTAATAGTGTTTGATTTTAATTGATTGTTATTGTTACCATAAGATGCCGTAACACGAATATCTACATCGTAAGCGGTACCAATGGTAAAGCCAAAACCAAGCAAAAGATTATTTAATTCTTTACCAGTGTAAGAAGCGCTTAAGCTACCTGTAAGCGTTTTACTCACTGCTTTTGCAAAGTTTCTACCTGTAGAATCTATTTCTAGAATATACTTAGCTTTTGTAGAATCTATTGCAAAGCCTGGGTAAGTCCATGAAAATGTAACAGCGGTTTTTGACGAATCGGCTGGAGCTACTGCAATAGTAGATGATGATACAGATAATGTAGTAGAAGTAGCTGCTTCGTAATAAGGCAAACTCTCTACTTTATCGCAAGCAGAAAATAGCGTTACCACTATTGTAGCCAGCAAAAAGAGTTTTGATAAATGTTTCATAATTGTTGTTTTAAATGGTTATTGAACGCTGTAATCACCAGTTTTAAAATTCAGTGTAATAGTATAGTTACCGCTTGATGATGGTGTAGGTATTGCATCGGGGTCCGAATTATATGGTGCCATATTATTATTAAGCCCTAGCTTACCCCCACTTGCAGTGCCGCCTGATGCTATTTTAACACCATACTGAGGCTGCCAAAACCCTTGATTAGTTAAAAACTTATAAAATTTACCAGATGTGAAACTCATGGTTATTTTGTAAGTAGTATTATCAATTTTTGTACATTTTTGAGCAACTGGTGGTGTGTTTGTCCAACCGCTTGCACAAGCATCACCCGTAATAAATAACTCACCAGTGGTTGGTAACGGTATAGCAACATCTAAATATGGAGTGATTACTATTTTTATTACGTTAGATGGAAGAGGTATTGCAGAACTTGATAGAGAAGCAACTAACCTTATTTCTATATTTTGCGCTTTACCTTCTAACAAACCCATTGATAGTAAAATTGTGTTCAGTTCTTTTACTGTAAGGGTAACTGCTAAGTCTTTAGAGATAGACTTTGTTTGCAATTTTGGATTAGTAAAATTTGCACCCGTTGTATCAAATTGCAAAGCATAGCTAACATCTTGCGAGCTAACACCTGTGCTAAATTGATAGTTAGGATTTGTCCATGAGAAAGAGATAGCCGTATTGTTTTGATTGAGCACATTTAATACTAATGGTGCTGTTGAACTGGCTGTTAAAACAGGATTGGTACCTGATATAGCGAATATTTTATTCTCGTCTTTTTTACAAGCTGTAAAAGCTACAGCAAATAAAAGGGAGAAGCTAATAAGTTTTAATATTTGTTTCATAATTTATCTATTTTTAGTTGGCCTATTAATAACCTGTATTTTGGTCTAAATTTGGATTAGATGTTCTGTTTGCAGCAGGTATTGGAAAAATATTGTATTTTGGATCTACTGCAGTACCAGAAGCAACACCTCCTTTCCAAGGCCACAAATAAGTACCTGTAGTTAATAAACCATACCGTACTAAATCTGTGCGCCGGTGACCTTCCCAAAACAATTCACGTCCTCTTTCGTCTAATACTTTTTGCAAGTTTAAATCTGCACTTGTAAATGCCACAGCACCTGCTCTTGCTCTTATTAAATTAATTTGAGTTAAAGCTGTAGTATTATCACCGCCAGTGCCACCACGTAGTACGGCCTCTGCATAAATTAAATACATTTCAGATAATCTGAAAACAGGAAAGTCAATGTCTGAAAACTCCATGTTACCATCTGAAACAGGAGCATTATCTGAACGTATGTTTCTATACTTAGCTACGTGTAAACCATTTTCAAAATTAGTAACGTCTGTAATTACACTTTGTGCGTTTGTAGCTTTATAAATTGATGTATAAAAAGCTAATCCTCTTTTATCCCCGGTAACAGAAGCGGTGTCAATATCGCCTGCACCCGTTTTTGGAAATAAATTACCTAGTGCAGCAGTAGCTCTGTAGCCGAACCATCCCCCACCTTTAGCTACGCCAAAAAAAGGAAAATCTGTGCCAGCAGCACAATGGAGAAAAAAAGAAGTATTTCCATAAGCCTGTGTACGTTGCCCGTCACAGGTTACAGAAAACATAAACTCATCTTTTTGCTTGTCATTATCTGCTAAAAATAAATTGCGATAAATTGGTCTTAAAGAATAACCACCTGCAATAACTTTTTTAGCATAGGTAATTGCTTCTGTGTATTTTGGAGTACCTGTATACACAGCAGCATTTAAGTACATGCGAGCTAATAAAGCCCAAGCAGCACCTTGGTCTACACGACCATATTCAATTGTTTTTACTGGTGCCAAATCGGCATCTATTGCTTTTAATTCGGTTTCTATGTAGTTAAATAAGTCAGCTCTTTTAATTTGCTTTGGCAAAGTAGCGCCAATGTCATCTGCCTCAGTTATAAAGGTAGAGTTACCAAATAAATCCATCATTACCCAGTAGTTGAATGCACGTAAGAAACGAGCTTCTGCTCTTGATTTTTTAATTTCAGCAGCATCAGTAGCACTAATGCCACGTTCAGCTAATTTAGCATCGGTTGCCTCTTTTAAATACTCATTAATCAATGTAATATTATAAATAGGTCTTGCATAAATTCCTCTTAAAAAAGGATCTGAACTTGTCCATCTCAAATTATGGAAATCCTGTATTGTTTGGTCGTTCCAAGCTACAACAGCTTCATCAGTTGGTAATTCTTGACAATTAAAAAACATGCGAATAAATGCTACTTGAGAACCTTCATCTAAACCGCCACTAATGTCTGGTGCACCGGCTGGCCCCTGGTTACCTGTAATAGCCAAACCAGCATAAATTTTAGCTAATACCGATTTATAACCAGCAGCAGTTGAATATGCTTTTTCAGGAGTTAAATCATTTTGAGGAAATAAATCTAACTTTTTTGCACATGATACAACAGTAATTGCTGCAACACAGACAATGGTTAACTTTTTTATGATTCTATTTTTCATACGAGAAATAATTTAATTAATTAAAAATCAAAGTTTAGACCCAATGAATATATACGAGGTCTTGGATAAATTGTATTGTCTACGCCTGAATCATTTGAATTCTCTGGATCTAATCCTTTGTATTTAGTAATTACGAAAACGTTTTGAATACTTGCAGTAATGCGTAAAGAAGCTTTTTGATGAAGTACTTTACCAGCATTGTAACCAATGTTAATATTATCTAATCGTAAGAAAGAAGCATTCTCAATATAATAATCAGATAAATATTGATTGTTGTTGAAACCAGTCTCTAAATAGTTTCTAGATACATTACCTATAAAGTTGATTGGATTTTTTGCAGCTCTTAATACGCCATTGTTAGAGTTAAAATTGTTATACAAATAACCACCTAAAGAACCATGTGCTGCTAAACCAATTGACCAGTCTTTGTAGCTTACTTGTGTGTTAATACCTAATAATACATCTGGCGCTGGTTTTTTGTAATAGTAACGGTCTGCATCACTAACTTGTCCATCTCTATTAATGTCTTCATATAAACCTTCAATTGGCTTACCAGTAGCTTGATTATAGATTTGCTTGTAAACATTGAATGTGTAAGGATTGTAACCTATAGCAAATTTTCCAATATTGTTTCCTGTACCGCCGCTAATTCCACTAACTTCTATTCCAGTAAAGTTGGCATCTGCTTGCTTCAACAAATTAGTAATTCGAGTTTTGTTATAAGTAACATTGAAACCAAAATCCCAAGAGAAATCTTTATTTCGTATAGGAGTTGTATTTAAAGTAAATTCAACACCACTATTTTCAATATTACCAACGTTGGTTAAAAGGGTAATATCAAAGTTGGCACCTGGTGCTACTGGTACTACACTTAATAGATCTTTTGTTTTTTTATTGTAATATTCTATAGAACCAGAAATTCTATTGTTTGCAAAAGCATAATCTACGCCAATGTTTGTGGTAGTGGTTGTTTCCCACTTAATATTTGGATCGTAAGCAGCAGGACGTAAAAAACCATAATAAGTATTACCAAATTGATATTGAGCAGTATTATTACTTTGAGAATATCTTGGTAAATATCCATAATAATCTATACCATCTTGTTGACCTGTAACACCCCAACCTACACGTATTTTTAATTCGTTAACTGCTTTTGAATTCTTGAAAAATTCTTCTTTCAACTTCCAAGCACCTACAACAGCAGGGAAATAACCTACACGATTGTCAGTTGAAAATCTTGAGCTAGCATCTCTACGAATAGAGGCAGTTAATAAATATTTATTGTTTAAAGTGTAGTTTAATCTAGCAAAATAAGATTCTAGACGATAACGAGGTTTATCAGTAAGAAATCTTGGTTCAGTACCAGCAATAGTATCCTTTTTTGCAGGATTACTCGCATCTGCAATAGCCCTGAAACTTTTAGATGGCGTATTGGTTACTTCAGTCAAAAAGTCTTGATAGCTATGACCAAGTAAAACGTCTATTTTACTATTAATGCCTTTCAAATCTTTTGCATAGAATAAAGAGATATCTGCCAAGGTATTTTGTTTACCTTGCATATAATCTGTTTTACGGCCACCAGTTCTAAAGTTTGTAGCAGAAATTGAATCTATATAATCAGATCCACTTCCTCTAGTATCATCTAAACCTAAGTTAACCAACACGTGTAAATCTGGGAAAAAGTGTAGCTTATAATCTAATTGAATGTTACCAATAACTCTATTCACCTTAGAAGTGTTATCTCTGAGATTTAATAATCCAACAGGATTACGAGTAGCTAAATCAACTGGATTGCCATCTGCTTGCAACCACTCATAATACCCTCCAAATTTGTTATTTGCATTTACAGGCTGTGTTGGGTCAAATGCAACTGCCGAACCAACGGCTCCACCATTTGCAAAATTGTTTTTTGTAGTTGTTGCTTTTACGTTAAAGTTAACTGCTAAATGATCTGTAAAGAACTTAGGCGATAAATTTAATGAAGCAGAGTATCGATTGAATTGGTCTGTTTTTAAAATACCATTTTGGTTTAAATAACCTAATGACACACGAAAAGGTATATTCTTTATGCTTCCAGATGCACTAATATTATTATCGCTTGAAAAAGCTGCTTGAAAAATTTCATTTTGCCAATTGGTATTTGCAGTACCTAATATATTTTTGTAAGCATTATTTCCAGTTGCTGTTGCATCTGCATTAATAATACTTCTTATTTCATCGCCGTTAAGTACATCTATCTTTTTACCAATTACACCTACCCCGGCTTGTGTATTAAAGTTGTATTTTACTTTTCCTTTTGTACCTTTTTTGGTAGTAATAATTAGTACACCATTAGAAGCTCTTGAACCATACAGTGCTGTAGCTGCTGCATCTTTCAATACACTCATGCTTTCAATATCATTAGGGTTGATGGTGTTTAACAAATTACCAGAACCAGCAATACCATTTCCTTCAACAGCAATACCATTTCCTTCAACAGGTACACCATCAATAACAATCAACGGATCGTTGCTTGCATTTAAAGATGCACCACCACGAATACGAATTCTACTTCCACCACCAGCACTACCACCACCAGAAGTTACTTGCAAACCAGCTACTTTACCTTGTAGTAATTGTTCAGAAGATGCAATATTTCCTTTCTGAAAATCTTTTGCTGCAATTTGCGTTACCGCACCAGTTAAGTCACTTTTTTTACGTGTTCCATAAGCAACTACTACCACCTCGTTAAGGCTAGCATTGCTTTGTAGTAGTTTTACAAATACATCGCCAGTACCAATGGTTACATCTTGCGAGGCAAAACCAATAGATGAAAATGTAAGTGAAGTTGTACCCGACGGTACTTTAATTTTAAAAGTTCCATCAGCACCTGTTTGTGTTGCTTTTGTAGAACCTTTTACAAAAACAGAGACTCCTTGCAATGCGGAGCCATCTTTTGCATCTGTTACCTTACCAGCAACAGTTTTTTCCTGTGCATTTGCTAATGTTACAAAGCAAAAAGCTAAGGCTGCAATCAGCAATCGTTTTAAATTCATAATTAACGGTTTAAGTGTTAAAGTGTTTCGTTTTTAACAAAGTGTTTTGCAAGTGAGGTTTCGAGACTAAAGCACCAATTTTTAGTTGCTTGCAATTGTATTTTTAAACATGCATTTTTACAAATACACTTAATAAAAACACAATTAATGAGGTTTAATTGATAGTCATATAGCTTTAGAAACCGTTTGCAGCAATGTGTAAAGAATACACATTTAACCGCAAATATGTGTATTCTTTACACAATAAAAAAAAATTTTTTTGTTTTTTTCTACCGTTTTTCTTTTTGCCAAAAAATGTACTAGAAAAAAAGCCTTACGAGCGTTTAAACTTACTAGAGTTTAGCACCTATGCAACACCAATTAAGATGAAAATAGTGGCAGAACTTAACAATGAAAATGAAAATGGCATACCTAACGCTATCACACAGCACCGTTTAACAGCGTTTTAATGAAGAAAAGATTTGCGCATAACTAAATCCTAACAATATTTGCAGGCATGGCCAATAAACTCATCATTATTACCGCCCCATCTGGCGCAGGAAAAACCTCAATTACCAAGTATTTACTACACAAATATCCTACGCTTGCATTTTCAATTTCTGCTGCCACAAGGCAACCACGTGGGCAGGAAAAAGATGGTATAGACTACTATTTTTTAAGTGCCAAAGATTTTCAGCAAAAAATACAAGACAATGCATTTATAGAATGGGAAATGGTGTACGAAGGCAAGTATTATGGCACTTTAAAAACCGAGTTAAACAGAATTTGGGCCGAAGGCAAAACACCCATGCTAGATATAGACGTGAAAGGCGCTATTCATGTACAGCAACAATATCCTCAAAGTTCTTTAAGCTTATTTATAGAGCCACCAAGTGTAGATGAATTAAAAATTCGCCTTGCTAGCCGTGGCACAGAAACCGAGCAAAGCCTACTGGCAAGGCTAAATAAAGCTTCTTACGAAATTTCCTTCAAGCACCATTTCAACAAAATTATTTTAAACGATGATTTAGAAAAAGCTTGCAAAGAAACAGAAGCAATAATTAGTGCGTTTCTTGGTTGGAATAACTAGTTGCTGGTTGATAGTCCACGGACAACGGTCAACGGTCGACAGTTTGTTTCTTGCAATTTTAATCTTGAAACTTGTAACTTTAAATTTCTAAACTGTTGTTGTTATGCCATTTAAAAATAAAACCGTTTTCATAACTGGTGCTAGTAGAGGCATTGGTAAAGCCATGGCGCTTCGCTTGGCAAAAGAAGGTGCAAATATTGTTGTTGCAGCTAAAAGTACCGAAGAAAATCCTAAACTTGGTGGCACCATTTATTCTGCGGCTGCCGAGATAGAAGCTACTGGTAGCAAGGCTTTGGCCATTCAACTAGATATACGAAACGAGGCTCAAATTGCTTTAGCCGTTCAACAAACCGTTGATACTTTTGGCGGTATTGATATTCTTATAAACAATGCATCGGCCATACAACTTAGCGGTACAGAACAAACAGAAAGTAAACGCTTTGACCTAATGCACAGCATTAATGTGCGTGGTACTTTTTTAATGACACAGGCTTGCATACCTTATCTCAAAAAAAGCAGCAATGCACATATTTTAACTTTGTCGCCACCTATCAATCTTGCGCCAAAATGGATTGGGCCACACATTGCCTACACACTTACAAAATACAATATGAGCATGATGGCTATTGGCTGGGCACAAGAATTTAAAAACATTCCTATTGCTAGTAACGCTTTGTGGCCCCGCACCACCATAGATACGGCTGCTGTACGAAATTTATTGGGTGGTAAAGCTTTGGCAAATATGAGCCGCACCGTAAACATTATTGCCGATGCTGCTTACTATATTTTGCGTCAGCCGGCTGCACAATGCACTGGTAATACCTTTATTGATGAAGCTGTTTTTGCAGCCGAAGGCATCACAGATTTAAGTGAATATTCGGTTGTGCCTGGCGGTCAATTGTATCAGGATTTGTTTGTTTAAAAAATCATCCCTTGGCTAAAGCACAAGGGGAATTGATAAGCCCTTGGCTGGTAAAGGTTTCGGTGGCTTTTACACTTAATTGGTATGTTTTTTTTTTTAAAGTTTCTACCAATTTGGCTTTATCTTCAAAGCTAGTGGGGTAGGTAATTTTGCCATTGGTATCTATGGTAATGCCCCAAGCGGTAAGTTCTATGGTGTTGGTTTTGTATAGCTTTTTTAAAAACTGTACAAAGCTTTGTAGGTGGGCAAATATGGGTGTAAAAATATTGTCTCTAAGTTTTCGTTGGGTTTCGCTACTTCCTGTAAGTAGTTTGCGGCTTTCTTCGTGTGTAACGGCGGTGCTAGCTGCTAAAACAATCTTGCTAAGGTTAATATTGTTTTGGGTTAAAAAAGGCGATAATACACTGTTGGTAGCATCTGCTACATGTTGGTTATTTACTTTGGTGGCAAGGTTTTGCTGCGAAGCAACATCCTCTGCAAGAATGTTGCGTACCATAAAAAAAAGGTTTTAATTGATTGTTTTAATAGCACTAATATAAACCATATTTGGTAATAGGTATTAGTTTTTAATATTTTTTAAAAAAAGTGCAAAGCTATTTTAACAAGCAGCGCACCCATCTTGTTATTCATCTTACAATAGTTAATAGTATTTTTACACTTGCATTGTTAAAAAAAGTACTTTGCATTTATTTATCTTTTAGTTTTGAAGTATTTATTATGAAGAAGATTATTTCATTAACGATACTGTTATTTATTGGGTTTGCTGGTAAGGCTACACACATTGCAGGCGGCGAGCTTTTTTATGAATATCTTGGTGCTGGTTCCGCAGCTAATACTAGCAAGTATAAAATTACCATGCGCTTATTTAGAGAATGTAATCCACCACCTATTGCTAATGGTTTTGTAGCCATTCTCGATGGAGAAAGGGTAGAAATTGGTATTTATGCTTCTAGCACGTTAAATTTAGTAAATAGCATAAGACTTGTGCAGCAGTTTACAGGTACGCCACCTCAAATTTCTAATACACCTGGCATCAATCCTTGCTTAACAGGAAATCCCAATGTTTGCTATCAAGTTGGTATTTATACTTCTACAATAGAATTGAGCAATACAGTAGATGGTTACACATTATCTTGGGTACGCTATACAAGAACAACTACTATTCAAAATGCAAATATTAGCACCATTACTGGTGCTACTTTTACTACGCTTATACCTGGTACAAACAAATTACCAGTTGGTAATAATAGTAGCCCACAATTTGCCGTGAAAGACACAACTATAGTTTGTAGGCAAACGGCATTTTCAATTGATTATAGCGCTATTGATATGGACAAGGATTCACTGGCATATCGTTTTGCTGCACCATACGATGGACCAGTAGGTGGCACTTCAGCTTTAGCTTATCCTAATCCTGTTCCGCAAAATGATCTTCTAAATCTTCAACTTCAGAATTTAACGTTTTTATCGCCTTACACTGCACTCACGCCACTTGGAAATGCAGTAACAATTGATGCAAAAACAGGTATCATAAGCGGTACGGCACCAGTTTCTGGTAGATATGTATTGTGTGTTGTAGCAGAGGAATGGCGTAATGGTGTTTTAATTAATAGCCATAGAAAAGATTTTATTCTAATTGTAAGCGATTGTTCTATTTCTAATGCAGAACTACAACCAAGCTACCTTAACTGTAACGATTTAACGTTTACGTTTACAAATCTATCTTCGGCATCAAACATTGTTAATTATTTATGGACGTTTGGCGAACCAACACGGGGTAGTTTAGATAGTTCTACTTCGCCTATTGCCATACATACTTATAGCGATACAGGCGTGTATATAGCTAAATTAAAAGTAACTTCATCAACTGGTTGTATGGATTCTACCACTACCACGGTAAGTGTATTTCCTGGGTTTGTAACCAATTTTAAGGTAGATGGCAGTTGCTTAATTAATTCTTATCAATTTACCGATCTTACTGTAAGCAAGTATGGTTTGGTAAATAGTTGGACTTGGGATTTTGGCGAAACCACCGTAACTACAGATACTTCTACGTTGCGCTATCCAACTTATAAATATCCTTTAGTGGGCAGCAAAACAGTAACACTTTTGGTAAAAGATAGTAAAGGTTGTTCATCTACACTTACCCAAAACATTAGCGTATCAGACAAGCCAAGCATTACGCTACCCTTTAAAGACACACTTATTTGCAGTATAGATACGTTGCAATTATTTGCCAGCAGTAGTGGTGGTACTTATTTGTGGACATCTATAGCAACTATTATAAACCCCAACACTGCTAACCCTTTTGTAACACCAAAAGATACCACAGTATATTATGTTTTGGTAAATAATAATGGCTGTGTAAATACAGATTCTATAACCGTAAATGTGCTTGATTCTATTAGTGTAAATGCTGGCCTAGATACTGCCATTTGCCAAACAGATGTTATACAACTACAGGCTATAAGCGATGGTGCATTAAGTTACGCTTGGTCGTCTTCAACTAATATAGCTGTGCCTGCGGTTAAAAATCCAATTATTCAGCCTTTGGTAAATACCGCATATTACGTTACGGCTTATCTTGGTAAATGCCAAGCTAAAGATACTGTAAGCGTTGCTGTAAGTCCGTATCCATTGGTTACTGCAAGTGCAGATACTAGTATTTGCTATGGCAAAAAAATTCAAATAAGTGCCTCAATTGTAGGCGATACATTTACATGGTCGCCTACAAGCAGCATGATTAACAGCAATACCTTAACGCCTACCGTAGGGCCAATTAGAACTACCGATTACATTATAAGTGTTACCAACACTACGGCCTGCTTAAAAACTGTAAAAGAGACTATTAGAGTAACGGTTTTTCCACCTGTAAATGTATTTGCAGGTAGAGATATAAGTGTAGTAATAAATCAACCATTACAACTTACTGCAACCACTAATACCGATACTTTAACCACTCGCTTTTTATGGACACCATCAACATGGTTAAATAGCAATACTATTTACAATCCTATTGCTACTATTAGCAGCCCTATTGATTCTATAAAGTATAAAGTAAGTGCTACTAGCGCTGAGGGTTGTATTGGCGAAGACGAAATATTGGTACATGTGTTTAGAAATGCGCCAGATATTTTAGTGCCTAGCGGTTTTACACCAAATGGTGATGGCAAAAACGATATTATTAAAGCCATACCTATTGGCATTAAAAACTTTCTGTACTTTAATGTGTATAATAGATTTGGGCAACTTATGTATTCAAGCCCAGAAATAGGCAAAGGATGGGATGGCATTTTTGCTGGCACGGTACAACCCGCTGGTACTTATGTGTACAGTACACAAGGTGTAGATTATTTAGGCAATATTATTTTTAGAAAAGGTACAGTGGTATTGATTAGATAATTGATAATTTGAACTGCGATTGTCTGAACGGGGATTTTGTAGAATTTTATGGATTAAAGTGATTGCAAAAAATTGCATGCTTTGTGCCTATGTGGTAACAGTATAATTATGAACAAAACAATATTAATTACAGGTGCTACTTCGGGTTTTGGTAAAGCCATTGCAGAAAAATTTGCCGCCGCAAGCTATAACTGCATTATAACAGGTAGAAGAACAGATAGATTGTATGCCATTGCAGATGATTTGCGCAAGCAATATGGTGTAGATGTATTGCCGTTGGTATTTGATGTACAAGATAGAGACGCCGTATTTACTACCATCAACAGCATTTCTGATGCTTGGCAAAACATTGATATTTTGGTAAATAATGCTGGTCTTGCGCTTGGTAGAGATAGTTTTGAAAATGCTAGCCTTGACGATTGGGACACAATGATTGATAGCAATGTAAAAGGGCTATTGTATGTAAGCAAAGCTGTTTTGCCCTACATGACTAATCGCAAGCATGGACACATTTTTAATATGGGCTCTGTAGCAGCCAAGCAAGTGTATAAAGATGGTAACGCTTATTGCGCTACAAAGCAAGCAGTAGATGCTATTAGCCAAAGTATGCGTATCGATTTATTGCAGTATGGCATTAAGGTTACAGCTATTCATCCTGGCGCTGCCGATACAGAATTTTCTTTGGTGCGCTTTAAAGGTGATGAAAGCAAAGTTGCACAAATTTACCAAGGCTACCAACCCCTACATGCACCCGATATTGCAGACATTGTGTTTTACTGCGCTACTTTACCAGCACATGTGTGCATTAACGATTTGGTGGTTACTTGTACAGCACAAGCGAATGGTATTTATTTTCATAAGTAGCAGAATTATTTACTTAAAATTTCTAACAATAACATTGTAGCACAACATTCAATCAAATTAACCAGCGGTTAAAAATGCTTTCAATAGTTAAATCATACATCAACAGTTTTAGCCACCTGCTTTACCCACACAACTGCGAGGGCTGTGGTACAGATGTGTTGAATGATGATAGCTATTTATGTGCAAAATGTTTACACAATATGCCTATAACAGGCTTTGTAGTTTCTGCCAATAATCCTGTAGAGCAAAGCTTTTATGGCAGATTAAAAGTAGAAGCTGCTGCTAGTGGCTTTTATTTTCATAAAGATGGTTTGGTGCAACATTTGGTAACGCAGCTAAAGTACAAGAACCATCAAGATGTGGGAATTTTCTTAGGTAAACTAATTGGCCACCAATTAATTGCTACCAATAGGTTTGATGATGTAGATGTATTAGTGCCATTACCACTCAACAACCGTAAAGAAGTCAAAAGAGGTTACAACCAATCTACACTTATTTGCGAAGGCATTAGCCAAACTTGGTTAAAACCTATTTGTACCAATGCTGTTGAGCGAACCATTTTCACACAATCGCAAACCAACAAAACACGCATAGACCGCTGGCAAAATATGGAAGGCGTTTTTGCACTAGCAAATGCAGATAGCATTGCAAGCAAGCATGTACTACTTGTAGATGATATTATAACCACAGGCGCTACACTAGAAGCCTGTGGTTACGAAATATTACAAGCACCAAATAACAAGCTGAGTATTATTACGGTTGCATTTGCTATTTAATTACACACTATTTTTACCACATGAGATGTTTTACCCTTGCTATTGTTACACTGTTTATTCTTGTTGCATCTTCCTGTAAAAAAGAAAGCATTATTACCAGTGCCGATGCTTTTATACGCTTATCAGAAGATACTTTGCATTTTGATACCGTATTTACTAGCACAGGTTCTACCACACAATATTTTCGTATTCACAACCTTAATAACCAAAAACTAATTTTAAGTAGTGTGCAATTAATGGGCGGCAATAGTTCGTTTTTTAAAATGAATATTGATGGCTATTCGGGTACCAACTTGCCCAATATAGAAATTGCCGCAAATGATAGTATCTATGGTTTTGTAACCGTAAGTATCAATCCTAATGCAGCCAATTTACCTTTTGTTGTACGTGACAGCATAAAAATTAATTACAACGGTAATAGTCGCATTTTGCAGCTAGAAGCCTACGGGCAAAATGCTAGATTTTTACGCAATGCTTCGGTAACTAAAGATACCACTTGGACCAATACTTTACCCATTGTATTGCTTGGCGTATTTACGGTAAATGATGGCAAAACACTTACCATTAACAAAGGCACCAAAGTGTACTTACATGCAGATGCACCAATGCTTGTAAATGGTACGCTAAAAGCCATTGGCGAAAAATACGATAGCACACGCATTAGCTTTCAGAGCGATAGAATTGATGCGCCTTACAAAGATTATCCAGGTGCTTGGCCAGGTATTTATTTTACCGAAAATAGCAGCAATAATATAATGCAGTATTGCATCATTAAAAACGCCTACCAAGGTACTATTGCACAATCGCCTGCTGCTAGTACCAAGCTTACTTTAAACGAATGCATTTTAGACAATATTTACGATGTAGCCATTGGTGGCAACAACAGTAGTATTGCGGCTCGCAACTGTTTAGTAAGCAATTGTGGCAATAACCTGTACATTGCTAGTGGCGGTAATTATAGCTTTAACCATTGCACATTTGTAACCATTGGCAATAGCTATATTAACCATAAAAATTCTGCCGTTACCCTTAGCAATACCAATAGTAGCAATCAAATTAATCCACTTACTGTAACCATTGAAAACAGTATTATTTATGGTGAAGGCGGCTTGGCAAATGATGAAATTACATTGGCAAAAAATACTTCAGCAGCGTTTAATGTATTGCTCACCAATGTGCTGTATAAAACAAAAACCGATATTTCGGCCAATGCAACCATTACCAATAGCTTAAAAAATGAACTACCAATATTTGATAGTATTAATGCTGGTAAACGTTATTTTAATTTTCGCCTAAAAGCTACATCGCCTTGTATTAATAAAGGCATAGCAACAGGTGTACTTACCGATTTAGATGGCAATACAAGAATAGTAAGCAGCTTGCCCGATTTAGGCTGCTACGAAAAGCAATAGCGAAGTGATAGGAACGCTGATGACACTGATTAAGCTGATTTTCACTGATTATTTCATCTTTTTAGTTTCCTATGCATTAGAGAATCCGTTTTAATCCACACAATCAGTGTCAAGCGAAGTGATAGGAACGCTGATGACACTGATTAAGCAGATTTTCACTGATGACTTTATTAACTTCATTTTAATTAAAAAATCTGATTTAATAGGAACGCTGATGACACTGATTAAGCAGATTTTCACTGATGACTTTATTAACTTCATTTTAATTAAAAAATCTGATTTAATAGGAACGCTGATGACACTGATTATGCAGATTTTCACTGATGACTTTATTAACTTCATTTTAATTAAAAAATCTGATTTA
>JASGCX010000005.1:42185-82601 GCA_030053925.1 Flavobacterium sp. | reverse complement strand
TTTAAGTGTTTGAAAATACCCTTAAAACGGTCAACTTATTTCAGGCGCTAACATGTCCAACTTGGTCGCATTTTTACGGCTAAACCTTTTTGTAAAAATCGACCTAATGTTGTGGCTCAACAAGCCTTTTGACGATCATCAACAAGATATACAACCCCAGTTTGCTTTTGGGTGAAATAATACAGGGGGGGTGAAATTTGAAATGTCTTAATTTCAAGAATAACTGAACGTAAAACTAGATATTTTAAAAACGTTTTGGATAGCAATGATACAAAGTAGAACTATCCAATGCGTGGATGGATGCATTTAAAGGTGTTATCATTAGATATGAAAAACTAACAAGAAATTGGTGGAACATGCTCTGGTTGTGTATTACAACCATTTTTTTTCAGAAAATTAAAAGTTTAAAAAAGTTCATTGAAAAAAAATTGTTAATTTTGAATTTATTAAATAAATAACCACTACATGTACACTTACGACTATTTAATAATAGGCACTGGTCTTTATGGTGCAACTTTTGCCCACTTTGCAACAAAAGAAGGTAAAAAATGCTTGATAATAGATAAACGCAATCATAAAGGTGGGAATATTTTTTGTAAAAATATAGAGGGTATTAATGTACATAAATATGGTGCTCATATTTTTCATACCAACGATCAACGTATTTGGAATTTTGTAAATAGCTTTTCGTCGTTTAATAGATACACAAATAGCCCTTTAGCTATTAGCAAAGGCAAGCTTTACAATTTACCATTTAACATGAACACATTTCATCAACTATGGGGCGTAATTACGCCTCAAGAGGCTATTGAAAAACTGATGTCACAAACAAGTGATTATGAACATATAAAAACCCCAAAAAATTTAGAAGAACAGGCATTAAAATTGGTAGGAAAAGATGTGTATGAAACTTTAATAAAAGAATATACAGAAAAACAATGGGGTAAAAAGGGATCTGAACTGCCAGCATTTATTATTAAACGCCTGCCCATAAGATACACTTATGATAATAATTATTTTTCAGATAAATATCAAGGTATACCTAATGAAGGTTATAACCAAATAATTAATAAATTATTAAAAGGTATTGAAGTACAACTCAACACAGATTATTTTAAAAATATAGATCATTTTTCAAATAATTGTGCGAAAATAGTTTTTACAGGTGCAATAGATGAATACTTTAATTATAAATTTGGCAAATTAGAGTACAGAAGTTTAGTATTTGAAAATAAATTGCTAGAACAAGAAAATTTTCAAGGCAACGCTGTAGTTAATTATATTGATAAAGTAATTCCTTATACTAGAATTATAGAGCATAAACATTTTGAATTTGGTACACAAAAACAAAGTGTTATTACCTATGAGTATCCCACAGAATGGAGCGAAGGAAAAGAACCATATTACCCTGTTAATGACACAAAAAATACTTCTATCTATAAGAAGTACGAAACATTGGCACACAATGAGGTTAATACAATATTTGGTGGTCGATTAGCTGAATATAAATATTACGATATGCATCAGGTAATTGCTTCAGCTTTTAACACATTAAAAAATCATTTCCATAAAGACTTTTTAAAAGATTATGAAAATTATAGCAGTAATAGTAACATACAATAGAATTAACCTGCTTAAAGAATGTGTAACCGCATTAAGGACACAGACAAAAAAACCATGCGAAATAATTATAATAAACAATAATTCTTCAGATGGTACGACTGATTGGTTAAATGAACAAAAAGACATTATTCATAAAGTATTGCCAAATAGAGGAGGCGCATTTGGCTTTTATGAAGGCATAAAACATGCGTACACCCAACAAGGTGATTGGATATGGCTAATGGATGATGACACTATCCCTCATCATTCTGCATTGATGCATCTTACAAATACACTTACTTTAACCATTCTTGAAAGTAATAACCCTAAAGTGGGATTTTTAGCTAGTAGAGTTTTATGGACTGATGGCAGTGAGCACTTAATGAATAAACAGCTAAAAATTACTACACAAAAATATCCTATAAACGATATTTTTGCAATTGATGGAAGTACATTCGTATCATTACTGGTTTCAAGAGAAGCTATCAAAACAGTAGGATTACCAATAAAAGAATTTTTTATTTGGGGTGATGATATTGAATTTACTAAAAGAATTCAGCAAAATGGATTTGAAGGATTACTTGCCATTAAAAGCGAAGTGATACATAAAACATTTACAAACTACAAATGCAGTATTTATGACGATACAAATTCAAATCTTTGGAAATACAAATTTGGTTTACGAAACGAACTCTATACTAGAAAAAAATACAAAGGAAAGGCTAGTTTTTATAGACACATATTAAAAAGAATATTTTATTGGCCTTTGTTAATCTGCATAAATAGAAAAGATAATAAATTGGATTTTATAAAAGTAGTTTGGAAAACTTCTCTACAATCTTTATTGTTCAATCCATCTATCGAATATCTTGAATAATTTATAATAATTTTAATGCAAAAAATATCTGTAATTATCATTGCTAAAAATGAAGTTGAAAATATTGTCAGCTGCATTCAATCAGCAAAACAAATTAGTGATGATATAATTGTTGTAGATACTGGCAGTACTGATAATACTTTTGCACTTGCAGTAAGTGCAGGTGCAAAAGTAATATCAATAGAATGGCAAGGGTTTGGTGCAGGTAGAAATATAGCAGCAACATTAGCCAAAAATAATTGGATTTTTGCGCTTGATGCAGATGAAAGAATTACACCACTATTAGCAATTTCCATTCAGCAGTTAGCCCTAAATGCAGCTTATCTGTACGGTTGTAAAAGAGAAAGTTTTTTAGTAAACAAAAAAATTCGCTTTGGCGAATGGGGGCGAGACAAAGTATTTCGACTTTATAACCGCAATGAAACAACATGGGATTTAACGCAAGTACATGAAAATATACATCACAACCACCTTACTAAGACCTTAATTGCGGGCTCATTATTACACTATACCATGCAATCCATAGAAGAGTATGAGCAAAAAACTATTTTGTATGCAAAGCTTAGTGCTGATAAGTATTTTACAAATGGAAAGCATGCCAGTATATTAAAAAAAATATTTTCGCCAACATTTAGTTTTATACAAAATTACATTTTCCGACTTGGTATGTTTGATGGTAAAGAAGGCTTGATAATTGCTAAAACATCGGCGAAATACGCTTGGCTTAAATACAGGTATCTAGAGCAGCTATACAAACGGAGTACAATCATTTAACCAGCTTATAATTTCTATATTCGCCAATTTTAAATCCTAAGAAATCTTCCAAAGGCTGAATTAATCTATCTTTTGTTTTCCATAAGGCTTTCTTAGGATTAAATATAAAATCGGATTTGTGTGCTTCAATTTTATCCTGCATTATTGAAGGATGGGTTCCTATAAATAATTTAACTCTATCAACTTGTTGAAAACTGAACGTATTAAAGATTGGATCATTTGTATCAACATCTTTATGGTAAAAAGAGACAAATGTTGCAACCTTTCTTTTCATTTGATCATCGCTCCTTACTCCGTTGTAATGATAAATTGGCGCATCAATTTTTTTAACTTTTAATTTTTTGCCCTTCTCTTTCTCTAACCTATAATTATCGTTATTAGTATATATACGGAACCCTTGTGAAT
This sequence comes from Flavobacterium sp., assembly GCA_030053925.1. Taxonomy (GTDB): domain Bacteria; phylum Bacteroidota; class Bacteroidia; order Chitinophagales; family Chitinophagaceae; genus Parasediminibacterium. The sequence continues at coordinate 78,943 of JASGCX010000005.1, read as the reverse complement.
CACCATAGGATCTTATAAATTTATCATTGCGAAATACTCTAATTTCATAATTATGTACCGCTCTTGAGTTCCTCACATACTTGTAATCACCCCAAAAGTGCAAAAATGGTAAAATAAATCCATCTACTGACATGTTATTAGCTTCTCTTTCAATAGCCTGTTTTATTTTATAAATATCATTCTCATGAATCACCTCATCGGCTTGAATGTGAAAAGCCCAATCCCCACTAATAGCTTCTAAAGCAATATTCGCTTGTTGCGCAAAAATTTTTCCCTCTTTTTTCAGTTCCAAATCCCAAACTGTATCGATAATCTTCATCTTAGTTGGATGTAATGCAACTAACGCCTCTCGTGTACCATCATTAGAGTCTCCTACTGCCACTACGCATTCATCACAAATTGGCAATATTGATTGAATCGCTTCTAAAAAAGGATACCCATAAGTAAACCCATTACGAACATAGGTGAAGGCAGAAATTTTCATACTCTATTATTTTCCTTAATTGAAAGCGTGAAATTATCAGGATGCATATCCCTTAATTCATCAATATTCCATTTTTCATGAATTCTTATAAGATTTTTACTATCGGCAAATGGATTGGGCTTGGCAGAATATTTAGATGTCATTCGGATAAAATGATGAATAAACACTCCTAAACTTATTTGGCAAGGTTTAATATCACCAAATTCAATGCTTCGCTTTTTAGTTCGGATATATAAGTCAAAATCTGCCTCTTGTAAGCGCTCGTCCCATTTTCCTAGTATTTCTAGTGCCCTTCTTGTAATCATAACGTTGTTACCTACTATTCCTTCAACGATATTATTATGGTAAGTTTTAAATCGATTCTCACAAAATTGCTCCCAATTTGGATACATAATCTTAAAAATGAGTTTTAATGTAAATGCGGTAAATCCTATTGCGCTAAATGGATTCTTAATTAGTTTCCACCTTCGTGAAATCATTTTTGTATCATGTGAATTTCCTAAGTTTTCGATTCCACAGGCGGATATTACATCAACATTATGCATTACTGCTGTTTCAATTAGATGTTTATCCCAGCCTGGTGATACAATAATATCATTATTTAAGAAAAACAAATAATCCCCATTAGCAATTTCTATACCTTGATTTTGGCAAACAGGGTAAGAATAATTGACATTGTTTGCTATTACTTCAGCATTATTCAATTCAAAAAATTGTCTGCTACCATCGGTAGAAGCATTATCTATGACAATTAATTGATAATTATTGCAGGTGTACTTTTGTAACGCTGCTAAAAACAGCTTGTTTGTAGCTAAGCCATTATGAATAGCAACAATAATTGATATACTGTATTTCAACATTCTTCGCTTAAATGAATACACAAATTTAGGTAAACAAAGTTTTCATCAGTATAGTTTATTGCATCATAGGCAATAAACAGTTAAAAATTAAAAGGGCTAACTAGTGCTTAAAACTTCCTGTATTTGTTTAAAAATATGTAGTTTAATGAATTAAATGCTTTGCATAAAAAATATTATCGCACCATTATTTTAAGAGTGACTTTGTCATTAAAAAATTATATTCGCCCTTTTAAATAATTTAAGCATGAATTTTTTACTAAAAAATATCACTATAGGTAAAATTAGTATACCTTTTCCTGTTTTTCTTTGGTTCACTTTAGCAACAATTGCAGTTTGCCTAGAAATGAGCAGAGGCCTTGGCGCAATAAACAATTTTGTGCTATACACTCATATATTCATTCATACTAGAGAAATGCACAATTTATACGTAGGCACACCGCTTACACTATTTGATTGCCATTATGGACCTCTATTTAGCTTGGTTATTGCGCCATACTCTTTTTTTAACACATTTGTCGGCTGTTTTTTGTGGAGTCTTACAAATGCCGCAATATTATATTATGCTATTACGCAATTGTCATTATCTGAGCGTAATAAACTGATTATTTTATTGATTAGTAGTGTAGAAATGATGACATCCATTCATAGCACAGAATTTAATGGAATTGTATCTGGTTGGATTATTTTATCATTTGTTTTAGTAGAAAAGAAGAAAGATTTTTGGGCTACCTTTTTCATTGTATTAGGAAGTTTGACAAAAATTATTGGCATAGTTGGGTTTGCGTTTTTCTTTTTTAGTAAAAATAAAATCAAATTTACATATTCATTGCTTTTTTGGATTGTCATATTGTTTTGTGCACCAATGCTTATTTCTTCGCCAACTTTTATTTTACACTCTTATTTAGATTGGTATAATGATTTAGTAATTAAAAATGCAAAAAACATAAACCCACTTGCAAGTAATTTTATGCAAGATATTTCTGTAATGGGCATGATTAGGCACAGCTCACTATACCCAACAATGTCTAACATTTATGTATTGATACCTGCGGCGTTATTTTATGCTTTCCCACTTATGCGTATTACACAATTCGTTGAACGAAACTTCCGTTTAAATTATTTAGCATTTGCGTTGATTGGTGTTGTAATTTTTAACACATCGTCAGAAAGTCCTACATACGTTATTGCAATGGTTGGCGTAGCAATTTGGTATATTACACAAACACAACAAGAAAAAAAGTTTGCTAACTTCTTTTTGATATTTGCATTGCTAATTACAAGTTTATCACCAACAGATTTGTTTCCTGCTTACATTAGAGATAATTTTATACGACCATACTCTTTAAAAGCTTTACCATGTTTTCTAATTTGGTTAATCATCGCATGGCAGTTATTAACCAAAAAATGGGTCAATAATAATGTAATGATAAATGATAATGAAAGCTAGAGAAATATAATTAGATTTTGGTATTTAGTTTTAAAATAAACGGGCTGTAAGGTCAGCAATCAATCTTTGTAAAAATGAAAACATTTATTCGATTATTAAATTTTTCGAAACCTTATCATCATTACATACCTGAATATGTAATTTATGTATTGCTATATGTTTTTTTTGGATTACTAAATTTTACTTTATTAATTCCATTATTAGATGTCTTATTTAATAACACTGCTCCAAAAATAGTAAATGCCCCCATATTTAATCTTTCAATATCTTATTTAAAAGATTACTTCTACTACCACCTTAATACATATGTGAACATTTATGGAAAGATTGGGGTCTTGGTATATGTGTGTACTGTATTATTTGGCTTTGTACTATTAAAAAATATATTTGGCTTTTTAAGCCAAAAAGTATTAACAAGAATGCGCACCACTTTATTAAGTAAAATAAGACATGAGTTGTTTTTGCAATTAAGTAATCAATCACTTTCCTTTTTTCATAATGAGAAAAAAGGCGATCTTTTATCTATTGTAAGCAATGATGTAGTTGAAATAGAAACCTCAGTTGTAACTTCAATACAAACTATTTTTCGAGAGCCTTTGGTAATAATAGCCACATTTATTATGCTTTTTTATTTATCGCCTAAACTTACACTTTTTACTTTAATTGTTTTCCCAATTTCTGGTTTCATTATTTCATATATTTCAGGAAAACTTAGAAAAAAAGCCAGCAAAAGCCAAAACCTCGTTGGTCAGTTGTTAAGCATTTTAGAAGAGACAATATCAGGAATCAGAATTATAAAAAGCTTTAACGCTGAAACATTTATAAATAAAAAATTTCAAGATAAAAACAGGGAATTCAATCGACTAACTAAATCAATAGTTAACCAACGAGAACTAGCATCGCCAATATCAGAAATTATGGGCGTCATGGTAATTGTAATTATCATTGTATACGGTGGTTCATTAATTATTGACGGTAACAGCAATCTTACAGCTTCTAGTTTTATTGCCTATATTGCTTTGTATTTTCAAATAATTGCACCCGCAAAAAATACTGCAAATGCCTTTACTTATCTTCAAAGAGGATTATCAGCAGGTGAAAGAGTTTTACGTATCATTGATGCACCACAAACAATTATTCAGAACGCTAATGCTCTAACTAAAAAATCTTTTGAAAACTGCATTCGTTTTAATAATATATCATTTGCATATAAAGAGGAGGCGGTTCTTCATAATTTAAACATTAATATACAAAAAGGGAAAATAATTGCACTAGTTGGAGAAAGTGGATCTGGCAAATCAACATTTGCTGATTTAATCCCTAGATTCTACGATGTTACACATGGGAATATATATATAGATGAAATTGACATTAAAAATCTTGTTATCAAAGATTTACGCTCTCTCATTGCAATTGTGTCGCAAGAAGCCATATTATTTAATGATACTGTTATAAACAATATCACTTTTGGCAGCGAAAAACCCGATAAAGAAGCTGCAGTACACGCAGCTAAAATAGCTAATGCTCATAATTTCATAACTGAACTAGAAAATGGCTATGATACTGAAATTGGTGATAGAGGGATGCGATTAAGTGGCGGACAAAAGCAACGTTTAACCATTGCAAGAGCTATTTATAAAAATGCACCAATTCTTATTTTAGATGAAGCTACCTCTGCTTTAGATACCGAAAGTGAGCGCTTGGTGCAAGATGCTATTAATAAAATGATGGAAAACAGAACAAGTATTGTAATTGCCCATAGATTAAGTACCATAAGGCATGCAGATGAGATTATTGTTTTACAAAAAGGTAATATAGTAGAAAGGGGTAATCATGAAACTTTAATAGCCCAAAGTGGTATTTACAAAAGATTGATTGATATGCAAGAAATAAAGTAAGCGCAACCTGCCCAATTTCATAGCCGTAATTCCATTAGGCATTGTTGTGTACCCTAGCAAACAATTGAACCTACACATTTTTGACCCTGGTTATAAACAATTAATTACCACAACTGCTTTGCCAATACAAAAGCATTTGGCATACCCAGTGTGTTAAACGGGATGGGTTGGGGAAGTGGGGGGATTTTCACCACAAATATTGATGCGGATAACCAAACTTTGATTAACCACAAATGTGTCTGCGGATTACTGAACAGCCACTTTTGCAAAACCCCATGTTGGTAGCCGTTCTTCGTCCAACCATGTTTCTTTGTTACTTAATAAAAATTATCTTCTTGTCTTTGCCAATAATTGTATCTATTTTATAGATGTAGCTTAATGTTGCACTTTTTGAAATTGTGTATTCATGTTCTTTGTCGTATAAAAAAACATTGTCAAACTTAAATTCTACAGAATACTCGTCAAATACTTCTTTTGAAAGTTGAACCATAAGGTTTGGATTTTCAAATAATTCTTTGTTGTCCAAATAAAAAGTAACATAAGTAAAATCGCCTGTCTGATTTAATGATAAGAATGAATTTGTCAAGTCAATGTTACCTAATTTTTTCTCGAACTTTTTTGCGTCAATCCCAAACCCGTGTGAAAGGACTTTCTTATTGTTACCGTAAGCATACCAATTCCCTATTGGTTTACCGCTTTTGAAGTTATGAAGTTCTGCGATGTTACCATTTTCAAGTTTGCGAACTACCTCTCCTTCTACAAGCTGATTTGTTCCTTTAATGTAACTTAAACCATGCTCTCGCTGCTCAATATTTTCAATGTCAATTTGCGATTTGCAAGCTGTCAAGAGTAAAAGCGATATGTAAATGAAGTGTCTCAATAGAATGGCTACCAACTTGTCTATCGTTGTTTTAAATGTATGTCGGCTTTCTTAGAAGCGTCTGGCTTTTGTGTCAAGCTGTAAATGTGTGGTGCTTTGTCGAGCAAATTAGTTTTTTGAAATGGCTGGTTGAAAGAATTAGATTTTCTTTTTCTTTATGCTTTTTACAGGTGTGTCAACTATTGGTATGTCAGCAATTTCACCTTTTGACTTTAATAAAGTAATGTAATCATCTTGTGACTTGGTACACTTAATAAACTCAACAAAGAAAGGCTTGTCCATTAAGCATTGTTTACTCATTGCTTTTATTAGGAAGTCGTCTATATCTTCATTATTATGACTGGTGTAAGTGGTAGCAATAACTTTACCATTATGCCAAAACTCAAAATAATGATGATGTGAGTTGTCTTGAATAAAGCCTTTTTTCATTAAGCTTTGTTTAGTCTTGGTTGCTTTAAGTACTGCCATTTATGCCTTGATTACTTTTTTTACAATAAAATTGTATGATTTTTTTATTGCAACTAATCTATCGCTAAGTTGCCCATCTTTCAACTGATTTAGCCTTTGATATGTATGGTCAAATTGATTATTTAAGTCCTGCTTTGCTTGCTCTAATGTTTTACCTGCTGCAAACAAATCAAACTGCTCATTTTCTATGACAATGCCTTTACCTTCTTGGTAGAATTGAAAATAAATAGGAGAGTTTAACTCATATTTGTTGTTAAGTGTAAGTATATAATCCATTTTTAAAGACAAAACGACATCATTTTCCATGTAAATTTCGGATACTTTTTTGGAAACTTTGCCTGATTTTCCTTGTTTTAAAATTACCTTACCAACTGCTGTTTGTTCTGGTGTCTTAGTAATAAATTTTGGTTCTTTTTTATCAATGCATAAGTTGTCATAATTATATTTAGATAACTTACGAATATTGAAAACTTTAGTATAACCTTTACCTTTTGTTTTACGCTTTACAATTTGAACTGGTGCAGTACCTGCTGCATTTGTAAAATCAAAAACTTTAGTTAGTACATCATTGCTGATTGCTTGTGTGTTATATGTGTCAGCTATTTGTTGAAAGTTGCCTTTGTCAACTAAATACATCACTTTTGAAAAATCGGCATTTAGATTTTGTTTTATTTTATCATCTGCATTGTAAAGTGTGGGTGTAGGTTGAGTATTCAATGCAAATGCAGGTGTAGCAGAACCATCATAAAATCCTGTAAATTCTAAAGTGAAATTATCAAGAGTTGTAACATCATCTTCTTCTAATGAATATTTGGCAAGAGTAATAATTAGGCTTTGAAGTTTATCGCCAACATTTCTAAGAATATCCCAAGGGATAGTATGGTTCTTCGTTTTTTCACCTTCTATATGAAGGAGTAATTCTTTAGTTAGGTCAACAATGGTAATTTTTTCAGCCATTATTTTGCATTTGATTTAGCAATATTAGGTTAGTAAACCGAAATGACAAGGTTTTGATGTCGTCTAGCAAGATTTTAGTTCTCTTACAGGTTTTTGTGGTCTGTGATAAGGTTTTGTGAGCCTGTAAATGTGCTAAAATGTGTGTCAGCCAAGAAGCATAGCAGCATTAAAACAAATTTGAAATACTGTGGCCAAATGATTTAAAATGTCTGCTCAAAAGCGCATCGTCAGAGGGTGACACATAACAATGGTATTAACCAACTTGGTACGCTGTTATAAATTATAGAAACAGTAGAAGTACATGCTGATGGCAAAATGGATATTTGCACCAAAGGCACTTGCATTTTTAAAATTCTAAAAAACATTACACCAATTGCACGAATAGCAATAGTGGTAAACGCAATTTTTAAAACTCAGTTTTAGGGGTTGGGGGCAACGCAATTTCTACACACACCACTCACCACAACATCTGTTTGTTTTTGGGTAAAGCCTTTTGGTAAGTTTACTGTTGGTATGGCTACATGGTCTAGGCAATAGGTGGTATCGCAGCTATCGCAAATAAAATGTACATGGTTATCGTGATGATGGCCGGCACTACAATCATCTTTACACAAAGCATACAATACGCTATTATCAGGGGTTGGTATGGTGTGTATAATGCCTTTATCTACAAAGGTTTGTAAGGTTCTGTAAATGGTTACTCTATCAAACTGTGCAGATGATTTCTTCTCAATATCGGCATGTGCCAAAGCATTTTTACTCAGCTTAAAAAGTTCTAAAATACTTTTTCGACTGTCTGTAATGCTTAAGTTATTAGCCTTTAAAATATCTGCAACCGTAGTAGCCATAGTCAATTATGGATTGTTGTTAAAAATACCATTTACAAAATTACCTTTCCCAGATTTTTCTTTTAATAAGGCAGCAATATCTTCTTTCAATTTTTCTATTTCATTAGGTTTTAAACCATCGTACACTTGCCCACGCACTTGCCCATTTTTATCTACCAAGGCAAAAAACTGTGTATGAATAAATTGGTCTTGAATTTTATTAAGCGAGTTTTTAGGGTCATCTAATAAGTAACTGCTGCGGGCCTGTAAGTACAAACTGTCTTTTCTACCCGTTAAAAAAGTCCATTTTTTAGTATCTACTTTCATGCTATCGGCATACCATTTCATGCGTGGTACGCTATCGGTTTCGGGGTCGCAACTATGCGATACAATTAAAAAATCTGGCTCATTTTTAAACTGCTGGTAAATGCCTTTCATATTGGTATTCATCTTTGGGCAAATACCTTTACACGATGTAAAAAAGTACTCTACCACACACACTTTACCTAGCATATCTTGCTCAGTAAAATGTAAATTATCTTGATTTTTAAACCTAAAAGGCTTCACATAGCTAATGATGTTCAACTTTGTTTTCCAAGCATCGGTACCGTTAAAAAGAAAAAACCAAAAGCCTATTACCAACACCGCAAAAAATCCTAAATAAATCAATACCTTCTTACTCATTACTATTTTTTTACGCTGCAAACTTACTAATGTGCTTTGGCAATTGCCTTAGCATTTTTATTACACACAAATAATTTGCAACTTTGTTGCACATTGTTACATTTGCAATAATGAATTTTAAAATTAATTGGGACGCACTTGGTATTTCTGCATCTATTGCCTGTGCTATTCACTGTGCGCTGCTGCCGCTTTTGTTTACTAGTTTGCCTATGTTTGGTGTAGATATAATTGAAAATATTTCTTTTGAATACGGCATGATTTTCCTTGCCCTTGTGGTTGGTATTTACTCGCTTTACCACGGTTACAAAAAACACCACCACAATATTTTACCCATTACTTTGTTTGTTGCGGGCATTGGTTTTTTGTTTGCAAAGCAAGCCTGGCACAACTTACAGTATTATTTTCTTGCGCCTGCATTAATATTAGTGGTGGTAGCGCATTACATCAATTATCGTTTTTGCAGGGTGCATAATCACGCCCATAAAGAAGACTGCGACCATTAGTTGTTGCTTGTAGATACCGTTGATAAACGCAGGTTAGATAATATTTGTAACAATTTGCTAGATGGCAAAACCATTGTTCGCTTTGGTACATTCATTGTTTGAAAATTAGCTACAAAAAACACAGATGTACACCGCATTTTAAAAGCCTTCCATCTCATCTGCGAAAATATGCGAGACAATTTTTTTAGAAGTAGTTTACAACTGTTGCTTCCTTTGTTTATTTGCATAAAATTTTAGTATGCTATCTATTAAAGCCATTACACAACAAGGTTCTGAATTAGCTACTGCCATACAATTGTTTAAAGACTATGCTTTGGAGCTAAATGCAGACTTATGCTTTCAAAGTTTTGATGCGGAACTAGCAGACCCTTTAAAAAAATATGGCACACCAAAAGGCGCATTATTTTTAGCTTATTACAACAACTACGTTGCGGGCTGCATAGCTCTACAACCCTTACCAGATGGCAATTGCGAGATGAAACGCCTCTATGTAAAACCCAATTTTCGTAAGCATAAAATTGGCGATGCTTTGGTACAGCAATTAATGGCTACCGCCAAAACATTGGGCTACCAAAAAATGAAACTAGACACTTTAAACCGCTTACAAGCAGCTATAAAATTGTACAAGAAACATGGTTTTATAATTACCACAGCCTACTATAAAAACCCATTGCCCGAAGTGGTGTATATGGAAAAAGCATTGTAAAAAAAAATTGCAACTTTTTAAAAACCGATGCCTTTAGTAAATAAACTTTCTACCACCATACTAGCAAAATTTGCTACAACCCAAGCAATTGTAGTAGTACCAAAGCTGGCAACATACACAACTAATAAAAAAGGAGCAAAAGCAATGAAACAAGCTTTTGCCCCTTTTTAAATACTACAAGTTTACTCTACTACTTCAACCCATTTACCAGTTTCGCCACCGCTTATGGTATTGTCGTACATGGCTTCGCAATAGACTCCTGGCCAAAAATATTTACCTAGATAGGCCGCATTGAGTTGTACATAATAAGTGAGGGTTTCGCCTGCTTTAATGTTAAAATATTGGTACACTCTATCGTCTCTTATATCCATATAATCGCTAGCGGAAGATTTGAATTGTCCCTCGCTATTAAACAATCTGGTGTTGAGAATTTCCCAACCACTTGGGAAGATTTGCGATAAGGCCATTTGCTGATACGCCCCTCTTGACCCCGGATTTTTAACAGTAACTTTTGCCACGAAATCGCTACCCTGCTTGAGTTTGGTAATATCTATACTTTGCCCACTAGTGCTTAAATAATTCACAGATATTAATAGCACATTTGGATTGTTGGTAACTGGTACGGGTGCTGTGCTTACAGGCTTACCTTCGTTAATTACTCTTACGTACAACACATTGCTACCCTTGTTGGTAATTTGAATATTGCCTTTGCCATTTTGCCAAGTAATATTGTTTTGTGCAATGGTGCTGTTGCTGCTAATAGCGTTTGACTTACCATTGATACTTGTGGTGTAAGACAGTTTTTTGCCGCCACTTGCTACGCCACTATATTTTGCAATAGCCAATAAAGCATAGGCTGTGGTTTGGGTGCTGTACCATTGTTCTTGCGATAATTTGCTTGCTACTGTTCGCACTAATTGTTCTGCCTCTGAGCGGCGGCCCATAATGGTGAGTGTTTCTAAAACCATTGCTTGGTCACGTACATCGCTACCGTATGTAACACCAGAAAAAGGCCTAGCAGTAAAGGTTGTAGGTAAGCCACTAATTAACTGTAATGCTACTTGTTGCTGACCCACAAGGTAGTAAGCTGCTGCCAAGCGCCATTTGCCTTCTGGTGTTAAAAATTTCCATTCTTTTAAGCGATTCATAGCACCAATTTCTGGCGACTTAGCAAGTGCTAATAAGTATAGGCGATAAGCTTGCGTTAAATCGGTGCCATAATAAGGTGCAGTGTTAACATTCCAAGCAAGTGCTTTATTGCGCTGGTAAGCTTTCCATTGTTGAAGCAAATATGTAGGCACTACATAGCCCTTAGCAGATGCTTCTAGCAAGAAGTGACCAGCATAATTTGTACCCCATTCGTCACTAGCTTCTACACCAGGCCAGTAACTAAAACCACCATCGTTTTGCTGAAAATTTTGAATTTTAGCAATGGCAGTGCGTATGTTATTATCAATACTGCGTTGTCGATCTTCGGGTATATCCATCAACTGGTTTAACGCTAATTGAGGAAACACAGCCGAAGTTGTTTGCTCAATACAACCATGCGGATAATTGATAAGGTAGCTTAATCTTTTTTGCAAGTTGATGGCTGGTATAGCAGATACTTCAAGCGTTGCTTTGCTACTTTTATCATCACCAATCAAGTTTACAGATGTGTTGTAGCTAGTACCAGGTTGCAATGTTGCTTCGGCCACTTGTGTAACTACAGGGTTAGGATTACGCACATCAATTTCGGTTTCGTAAACCGCTTGTTCGTTACCGCTACTAGCTATTATTTTCACTTTGCCAATGCCTGTATTTGCTTTCACTTTGGCATTAAAGTACAGGGTTTGTTCGCCTGTTTTAGTAAAGTTTATTGTTTGTGTACCAGTACTTTCAATAAAAGGATTGCCTTGTATGCTAAGGCTTACATTCTTGATATTATTTTCAGTAGCGAAAATGGTAACAGGAATTTTAAACTCTTCTGTAGGCCCAAGTACTCTTGGTAAACTAGCCAACATCATTAAAGGTTTTTTCACGGTTACAGTTTTCTCTGCCATGCCATAAGCACCATTGTTTGCAGCAATTACCATGGCACGAACACTACCCATGTATTGCGGCAATGTAAAGCTGTGTGCATGGCTACCACCGCTGGTTGTAAATGGCCCAAGAAAGCGTACTACTGGTTTAAATCGGTTAGCCTTTCTTGTTTTTGAAGCGGCACCATCTGCATCACCACCAATGGTTAGTATGCGTTCAAGTTCGCCACCGAAAGCACCAATAACATAATCGTAAACATCCCAACTTTTTACGCCTAATGCTTCTTTGGCATAAAAATATTCGTGTGGGTTAGGTGTTTTAAAATGGGTTAAATCTAATAAGCCATCGTCTACTAAAGCAATCACATAGGTCATTGAGTTGCCGTTGGTTTCGCTTACGTTGATAGTAGTATTTTGTTCTGGTCGTATTACATCTGCCATTTTAATAACTGGCTTTAAAATGGTGTTTTTATCTTCAACCAAAATAGGCACTACACCATACATTCTTATTGGCAAGTCGTTAATGGTTTGTGCATGAGGTTGTATTAAACTTACGTTTACGTACACATTTGGGCACATGTTTTTCTCTACTGTAAAAGCGTATTTTGTTTGTGCAGCTTCTGTATTAGTCCAAAATGTTTTAAGCACTTTACTGCCTGTTTCAATGCTTATTAATGCTTTGCCACCTTTGCCCGAAGGAATGGTAAGTGTACATTTTTCACCCACATTGTACTTCTCTTTGTCTGTGCTAAAAGATAGCATGGTAGCAGCAGAGGCATCGTCATTATTACCACGGCTGCGCCAGCCATCATTATCTACATAAAAGGTTTTACCAGTAGTGTGCCCGCTTCTTGTGTCTTTTACTAAAATTAAATATCTACCCCAATCATCATCGTTAAAATTAGCCGTGTAAATGGCTTTGCCATTGGCTGCAGCTACTGTTTGTTTATTAATGAGTTTGTTATAATTGTCTTGTGTAAAATTGCTTAAACCTTCACCACTATTATCCCACCACCAGCGCCATTGAATTTTGTATAAGGTTACTTCTAAGTTAGTGGTACCATTGGTTGGCTGGCCATCGGTATTTACATCTACAATATCAAAGCGTTGCTGTTTACCACTTTCAATATAGCCCCAGTTGTCGGTTTTACTTTCTGGTACATGTACACCTGCATAAGATGTGTATGGGTGATATGGTAGGGCTATATTATCGATGCTAAAATTACCGCCAGGTTCAAAAACTTTAACTACCAAGTTGGCTAATAACATACCGGGTGCATCGGTACCTGCTTCAAACGAAGGGCTTACGGTTGCAGCACCTTCGGCATTTAAACTGCCATCAAAAATGGTTTTGCTTTGTGTGGTAAATGCTGCTGTAGGATTGTCAAATACATAGTCTTTAAACTTATCGAACGTGGTAGTTTTTTTATACAATTGGGCATCTACTTTGGCTTTTAAGTTTTGTGCTTTTGCACCAAATAACCAAGCCGCCGATAGTGTGCCTGTGGTAGTTGTATTTTTACCAAGCGCAGTAATACCATTGAAGTTTAAGTTTATTTTTAAACGGTTTGGCATTACTGTTTCTATCTTCAATTTCTTATCAAAAGTGGCAGCACCTACTTTTACTTTGCATGTCCAGTTGCCAGTTGGTGCATCGGCATCTGTGGCAATTTTAAATACATTAAAACCACCTTCGGCATTAGATTTTACAATGCGTTTATACAATTGACCTCTTGGTGAAATTAGCTGCAATTCTATTGGGTGATCTTTTGGTAGATTGTTGGTTTTATCTTCAATAATGCAGCTTAAAAACAAGGTATCACCGGGGCGCCATACGCCACGTTCACCAAATATAAAACCCTTAATACCGTTCTTTATTTCTGCGCCAGCAACATCAAATTTCGATAGCATTAAAGCGCTACCATCATCTAGTTTTAGATAGCTTTTTTCGGTGTCTTTTTTTGCAATTAATAAAAATGGTTTACGCTTAATATCAATGATAGCAATGCCTTCATCATTCGTTTTGGCTTTGCCAATTACTTGCTGCTGATAGTCTAGCACTTGTAGTTCTACATCTTGCATTGGGTTGGTAGAAATAATATTATTGGCCACTACAAACAAGCTATTGTCATTGCCACGTTTTGCTGTTAAACCAATATTGGTAGAGAGAATATTTCTGCTAGCAAAGCGTTCACTATTATAATACCCCTTACTACAAGGATTGTTGCGTTGCTCCCAATTGTAACCATAGGGATAGCTATCAGCGTAGCGTTGCCAAAACTCATCGTCATCATCTACACCATCTACATTACCGTCTTCATTATCATAATAATTATCGTTCTCCTTATCGTCTTTGGCCTTATCGGTAGTGGCACAAGCGTATAAAGAATATTCTGGCCTAAATGCAATGTGGATGCGGTAAATAGCGCCTGGCTCTGTATGAATGTATTTATCTAAACTTAGCGAAAATCTATTTTTCTTGTGCAGATTCATGCTCTTGTCTTCATCTAATTTTACGGTAGCTTGTACAATTGGTTTGGCTACTTTTCTTAGTTCGGAACCTTCACCATCTAGCTTATTGCTTTGCAAAAATTGCGCAATATTGTTTTCGTAAATTTTAATGATTGATATATCCACTGCCTTGAGATTAACAGCATCAAATGGTAACACAATTTTGCCACCACTATTAGGCAATATCACGCCTTTACCAGCAATGCTTACAGAGGGTAATCTGTTTTCGTAAAACACATTGGCTGTATAGCCTTTGGCCAATTTATCGTCCCATTGGTTTTGTATGCCTTCGCTAATAGTTACGGTGTAATTACCATCTAATTTTACTGGTGCATACACTTTTACTTCGCTACCTAAAATGGTATAGCTTAAAGCTTCTTGACCACTAATGCCTATTAAACCTTCTAGCGACTGACTAATAGACAATGGATCGCTAAATTGTACCAAGGCGTATTGTTCATCATCTTGTATTACACGCACATCAAGTACTTTAAAATTGCCAATTGCGGGAATAACAATGTCTTTGCTATCTTTTAAAGTAATGTTCAGCGGTTGCCCATCCCAACTAAGCGATAATGTTTGTGCAATAGCGGTTCTAGCAATGTTTTCAACTACAAAAGCATGGGTTTTGTTGGCCTCATTATGTTGCCAAATAATTTTTTGAAAACTACCATCAATAGTTGTTTTTAATAGTTGCTCAACTGTAGCACTTGTTTCTACATCGGCAGTTGTTATTTGCCCTGCAAGACTCATCTTATTTTTACCCAAAGCCTTTAAGCCATTTTCTTCAACTTGAAAAGATGGCTTAATGGTTTCTACATTAAACTTAAAGGTGCTGTAGCGGTTAGGCACATCAATTACATTGTCAAGTTCAAATGCAACTTCGTACATTGTATTTACGCTCAAATCCTTGTCAGGCTTAAATTCTATGGTTCTAGCATCTATCCAATAGGCTTTACCTTCTACCGATGGTGAGAATGAAAATAGTTTTTTGTTGATGGGCTCGTGTACTGCATGTGTAACACTTGCATCTGTAGCAAGCTGTATGCGTATGCTGTTTTTTTTGACACTGTACCAGAAGTGTAAGCTTCTATGTACTTGCTAAATGCGGGGTCAATTTGTACAAGTTTTTTAGTGCGATGGCAAGCGGTTGTAAATACAATAGCTGCAAGCAAAAAGTACCAACTTAATTTGGTAATTGGCAATTGGGTTTGGGCTTCCATAAATGTGGTTTAACGTTGTTATTAAGGTGAGGTTTTAAGAAGTTAAGTTATGGTATTATGCCTCATTTTACAAAGGCAAATGTTTGTTAAAAATCAAAATTTTTTTTAGTGGTTTAGCAAGCCAAGTTCTGGTTGTGCGTATTTATAAACTTTAAAGTAAATGGTGGTTTTGGTTTGAAAAATGCCCTCTATTTTAGAAATGTCATTAATAAAATGTTCTAGGTGGTCGTTGTCTCTGCACATAACATCTACCTCTAGGTCGTAATCACCCGAAGTGCCTGCTAAAAAACTTACTTCAGGCATAGCAGCAATGGTTTGTGCAATTTTTTCTTTTAAGGTTGCGGGCCTAATAAAAACAGCTATATGCGCATAACATTTAAAACCAACTTTGGCTGGGTCTACCCTACCTATAATGCTTATTATCTTTTCTTCAAGCAATCTATTAAATCTTGTACGAATTGTTCCAATAGATACACCTAGCTTTTCTGCTATTATAGTAAACGATGTTCTACCATCTGCCTGCAAATAATTTAAAATGGCAAAATCCATCTCATCTAAGTGTATATCGTGCTTCAATTTGGCTTTATTCTTTTCCATAATTACATTATAAGAAGTAGTAAATATATGCAAAACTGCTTCTTTATTTTTTATATATTTTAGTCTCTTTTATAAAAAAATTGTATTTTTTTTTGTCTATTTTAAAAATTATGCACTAAATTCATTTTTTTAAATTTCTAGCCGATATTTTAAGCTAATAAAACATCTACATTTAACCGATTGCAATTGTGCTAAAAATAATAAATTAAGTGAACAAATGAAGTATAATAAAATTAAAAATTATGTAGCTGGTCAATTTGTAGATGCTACTTCTACTAAAACAATACCAGTTATATCTCCTGTTAATGGCCAATTATTATCTGAAATAACCTGCTCAACCCATGCCGATTTAGATGCCGCTGTGGCTGCTGCAAAAGCCGCTTTTCCTGCATGGAGCAAAACCCCTATTAAAGAACGTGTGCAAGTATTTTTCAAGTACAAAACCTTGCTTGAAAAGCATTTGCAAGAACTATCAGAATTGTGTAGCGAAGAGAATGGTAAAATTTATAGCGAATCTGTAGCAGAAATAGAAAAATGTATTGAGCTAACAGAATTTGCCACTTCATTACCGCAGTTGGTTACAGGCGAAGTGCTAGAAGTGAGCCGTGGCGTAGAATGTAGAACAGAAAAGGTTGCACTAGGTGTTGTTGCTTCTATTGTGCCGTTTAACTTTCCTTCTATGGTACCTAATTGGACCATCCCAAATGCTATTGCCTTAGGTAATTGTATGATTATGAAACCAAGCGAAAAAGTACCTTTAAGCTGCGGCCGCATTGCACAGCTACTTAAAGAAGCTGGCTTGCCCGATGGTGTTTTTAATGTAGTACATGGCGATACAGATATTGTAGAAGCTATTTGCGATCATCCCGATATTGAAGCCGTTTCTTTTGTGGGTTCTACCAAAGTGGCCAAAATTGTGTACCAACGTGCCACAAAAAATTTAAAGCGATGCCTAGCTTTAGGCGGTGCTAAAAATCACCTAATGGTATTGCCAGATGCTATACCTGCTATGACGGCGCAAAACGTAGCAGCCTCTATGAGTGGCTGTGCTGGTCAGCGTTGTATGGCTGCATCTGCTATGGTTGCTGTAGGTAATGTAGACCATATTATAGAGAAGATTTGTGAAGAAGCTAAGAAGATAGTACCAGGTAAAAATCTTGGTGCTGTTATTAATAAAGCAGCGCAGCAGCGCATAGAACAATTTATTACAGAAGCAGAACAACAAGGTGCTAAAGTGCTGGTAGATGGGCGCAATACAATAGTAGCTGGTAAAGAAGGTGGTACTTATGTAGGCCCTACTGTTATTGACTTTGTAACGCCCAATATGAACATTGCCAAAGAAGAAGTATTTGGACCCGTAATTGGTATTACACGTGCCAATACACTTGATGAAGCATTGGCTATAGAAAACGCTAATCCTTATGGTAATGCGGCAAGTGTATTTACGCAAAATGGTGGTGCTGCTCGTTACATTATTGACCGTGCAAGTGCAGGTATGATAGGCGTAAATGTTGGTGTACCTGTGCCACGTGAGCCATTCAGTTTTGGTGGTTGGAACGAGAGTAAATTTGGCGTAGGCGATATTACTGGTAAAAGCTCAATAGAGTTTTGGACCAAGCTTAAAAAATCTACCATCAAATGGAATGCCGAGGCTGGCGTAAATTGGATGTCGTAGCATCTGATTGTTGCAAGCAATCTTACTTTATGTAACGGGCTTTAGTATTTCAATTGAGTGCCTGATAGGTTACGCTCTAAATAGCTATCTGGTGCAAGGTTTGGGGCTTTATGCGGCTTTTAGCAAAGCGAAGATTTATAAAATAGTGCAATAAAATTTAGTCACCACAAACACCTCTTCAGAGGCTTAAATTATCATGGAAACATCTGTTTTACAAGAGAAAAAAATAGTAGAAACTTCAAACGGCAATAATAACCCTCCTTTAGGGGCGAGGGCACAAATTTTACAAGATAATTTCGACTATACTTTGTTTAGCTGGAGCAAGCAAAAAGGTCATTCGCCTATTGCCGTAGAATACGCTGAAGGCGTGTATTTATACGATTACGATGGCAAACGCTACATAGATTTTTCTAGCGGATTGATGAATGTAAATATTGGGCACGGCAACCAACGTATTACCCAAGCCGTAACAAAGCAAATGCAGCAAGTAGCCTATGTAACGCCAAGTTGCGTAACTAAAGTACGTGGCGATTTGGGTAAAAAACTTGCGGAGATTTGTCCCGGCGATTTAAACAAAGCCTTCTATACATTATGCGGTGCAACCTCTATTGAAAATGCAATTAAGTTGGCAAGATTGTACACTGGTAAACATAAAATATTAAGCCGCTATCAGTCGTATCATGGCTCGTCTAGCGGTGCTATTAGTGCAAGTGGCGACCCACGTAAACTGCCCGTTGATAGTCAACAATCGCCAAATTTTATACACTTCGATTTGCCGTATTTGTACCGTTGGGATTACGGTGAAGAAAACCTTTTAAAAGAATCTGTAGCAAGCCTAGAGCGCATGATTGCTTACGAAGGGCCAGGTAATATTGCTGCTATTATGTTAGAAGGTGAAAGCGGTTCATCGGGTTGTTTGCAATATCCTGTTGGGTATTTAAAAGCTGTTCGTGACATCTGTAATAAGCATGGTATTTTGCTAATTATGGATGAGGTAATGAGTGGCTTTGGTAGAACAGGTAAATGGTTTGGCTTTGAGAACCACGGTATTATTCCAGATATGATTGCAATGGCAAAAGGCCTTACCTGTGGCTACTTGCCATTTGGTTGTTTAATGGTAAGCGATAAAATTGCTGCTAAGTACAATGATGCAATATTAGCACTAGGTCTTACTTATTCTGCACACCCTGTGTGTTGTGCCGCTGCGTTAGAAACCATCAAAATTTATGAAGATGAAAATTTAATAGAAAATGCAGTAGTAATGGGTAATTACATTACAGAACGTGTACAAGCCATGAAAGCAATTCACCCAAGCATTGGTAATTTTAGAACCACAGGTTTACTTGGCTGTATAGAACTTGTAAAAGACAAAACTACTAAAGAACCAATGGCACCATTTAATGCCAAGCCCGATGAAATGATAGTGATGAATAAAGTGGCTGCAAAAATTAAAGAATTAGGTATGTACACATTTGTACGTTGGAGTTATATTTTTATAGCACCGCCATTGTGTATCACCAAACAGCAAGTAGATGAAGGTTTGGCAATTATTAGCGAAGCCATAAAAATTGCTGATGAGAGCCTCATATAGAACACAGATGACACAGATTGAATTGATTTTCACCGATTTGCTTTAGATTGTTTATAAATTTATTAGCAATGAAATATAAAGAATTAACCGAGCAAATTATAAACGCTTTTTACAGAGTTTATAATACACTTGGGTATGGTTTTTTAGAAAAGGTGTATGAGAATGTTTTGATAATAGAGTTACAGAAATATGGATTTGAAGTAGAACGGCAAAAGGGTATTTGTGTTTATTATGACGATGTTGAGGTTGGTATCTATTAAGCAGATATTGTTGTTAACGATGTTGTAATAGTTGAACTGAAAGCATCAAATATAGAAGTTGGGTTACTACTAAATTTTGGCAAAAAGCCAGAGATAAAACGTAAAGTATTTGATAACCATTTTAAATAAATTGACAACACTTAAATAGAATCGGTGCGAAACTATTTAATCAGTGTTATCTGTGTTCAAAAATCCAAAACATGGAATCTTCATCTCTTTACAGCGAAGACTTAGCGCCAGTGCCCGCATCAAAGCGCACATGGCATACCTGGAATTATGCAGCCTTATGGATAAGCATGAGTTTATGCATACCTACCTACATGCTTGCAAGTTCGCTAATAGAAGGCGGTATGAATTGGTGGCAAAGCATTTTTACCATTTTTTTAGGTAATGTGGTGGTGCTTATTCCTATGATATTAAATGGCCACGCAGGCGCAAAATATGGCATTCCTTTTCCTGTATTTGCAAGGGCAAGTTTTGGTACAGTGGGTGCAAATATTCCTGCAATATTAAGGGCTATTGTAGCTTGTGGTTGGTTTGGTATTCAAACATGGATTGGTGGCTTTGCCATTTACCAAATGTTGCGCTTGTGGCTACCAAGTTTACAAACTTTACCACAAATTTTTCCCGAGGCTTTTGGGCTACAAACTGGTCCCGCTATTACGTTTGTGTTGTTTTGGTTGTTAAATATGTACATGGTGTATTTGGGTGTTGAGAGCATAAAAAAGCTTTTAGTATTCAAGGCTTTTTTTCTGCCTCTTGCAGCTTTGGCGTTATTGTTTTGGGCCATTTCGGCAGGGCATGGGTTGGGTCCTATTTTGCAGCAGCCATCAAAGTTTGCAAGCACCGCTAGCTTCTTTCATTTCTTTTTTCCAGCGTTAACAGGTATGGTTGGTTTTTGGGCAACATTGTCGTTAAACATACCAGATTTTACACGTTATGCTGTTAATCAAAAAGCACAAATAAAAGGGCAAATTATTGGCCTACCACCATCTATGACCATCTTTAGTTTTATAGGTGTGGTGGTTACTTCGGCCACTACTATTATCTATGGTACTACCATTTGGGACCCTTTGGTATTAGCAGGTAAGTTTGAAAGTAAATTGCTTGTAAGCCTTGCTATGATTGCCGTTGCCATATCAACACTTGCTACAAATATTGCGGCAAATATTATCAGTCCAGCAAACGATTTTGCTAATCTAGCACCTTCAAAAATTAATTTTAGAACAGGTGGTTATATTACTGGTGTCATCGGTATTTGCATATTTCCTTGGAAATTAATTGCCGACCCAAGTGGTTATATTTTCACGTGGTTGGTAGGTTACTCAAGCTTGCTTGGGCCCATAGGCGGCATTATGATTGCAGACTATTATTTTATTCGCAAGCAAACTTTAGCGCTAAACGATTTATACAACAGCAAAGGCATTTACAGCTTTAAAAACGGCTTTAACTATGCAGCAATAATTGCCCTAATTTTAGGTATATTGCCTAATGTTCCTGGCTTTTTTACCACTATCAAAGTGTTTAGCCAAACAACGTTTCCTGCATGGCTAAATGGCTTGTATAGTTATGCTTGGTTTATAGGCTTTGCCGTAAGTGGTTTGGTGTATTATTTATTGATGTCTAACCGCAAAGACCGCTGAGTTTTTACGCAAAGAATGCAAAGGAAATGCTAGAAAATGAGTTGTCACATAAGGTAATTGGGCTAGCAATGAAAGTTCATACCGGCTTGGGTGCTGGTTTGTTAGAAAGTGCTTATCAAAAATGTCTGTTTTACAAATTATCAACCAGTGGTTTGTTTGTAGAAAAAGAAAAACCAATGCCATTGGTTTTTGAAGAAGTGAAACTAGAGGTCGGTTATAGAATAGATTTACTTGTTGAAAGAAAACTAGTGATAGAGATTAAAAGTGTAGAATCGTTAAATGATGTTCACTTAGCACAAACACTTACATACATGAAACTAGGTGGTTATAAACTGGGATTGCTTATAAATTTTAATGTTGTAAGATGGAAGGATGGAATAAAACGTGTCGTAAATGGCTTATAGTCTTTGCGTTTCTTAGCGAAAGACTTAGTGCCCTTTGCGGTTAAACTTGGAATAAAACGTGTCGTAAATGGTTTATAGTCTTTGCGTTTCTTAGCGAAAGACTTAGTGCCCTTTGCGGTTAAACTTAGACTTATGAGTATCTTAATTAAAAACGGAAGAATTATTACTGCTACCGATAATTATGTAGCCGATGTTTTCATAGAAGGTGAAACCATTACAGCCATTGGCAAAAACCTAAACCTTACCGCCAATGAAATAATTGATGCAACAGGTAAGCTAGTTATGCCAGGTGGTATCGATCCGCATGTGCATTTAGATATGCCATTTATGGGTACTTACAGCAGCGATAATTATGAAACAGGTACACGTGCTGCATTATTTGGTGGTACAACTACTGTAATAGATTTCATCTTGCAAAAGCAAGGCAATAGTTTGCAAGCAGCATTACAAGAATGGAAAAGCCGTAGCAATAATAACGCCGTTGGCGATTATAGTTTTCACATGGCTGTTACTGATTTTAACCCCGATACTAAAAAAGAAATTCAGCATTTTATAAACGAAGAAGGCATCACCTCTTTTAAAACATTTATGGCCTATAAAGGCGCATTAATGATAGATGACAGGCAGATGATAGACCTAATGCTTGAAGTAAAAAAACATGGTGGCCTAATAAATGTACATGCTACTAATGGCAACATGATTGATTACCTAATAGACAAACATAAAGCCGAAGCTAAGTTTGCGCCATTGTATCATTACTTATCGCAACCAGAAGTAACAGAAGCCGAAGCAAGTAGTCGCTTTGCAGATATGGCAAACTATACAGGCTGCCCAGGTTATATTGTACACCTTACTTGCGAGGGTGCTTTAAATGCTGTGCGTAATGCTACAAAACGCAATCAAAAACTGTTTGTAGAAACTTGTATTCAATACTTAATTTTAGATGCTAGCGTATACCAACAAAACTTTGAAGGCGCTAAGTGGGTTATGAGCCCACCACTGCGTGAAAAAAAAGACCAAGCAACGTTGTGGGCTGGCATTAATCAAGGCTTGGTGCAAGTGGTAGCCACAGACCATTGCCCTTTTATGTGGGAACAAAAATTGATGGGCAAACACGATTTTTCTAAAATACCCAATGGCCATCCAGCAATAGAAAATAGAATGGAATTATTGTTTAGTGAAGGCGTTAATAAGGGCAAAATTTCATTGAATAAATACGTAGAAGTTGCAAGCACCAATGCGGCAAAAATCTTTGGTATGTTTCCAAAAAAAGGAACGATTGCTGTAGGTAGCGATGCCGATATTGTGTTGTTTGATACAAACGAAAAGCATACCATTTCGGCAGCCACACACCACATGAATGTAGACTATAGTGGCTACGAAGGTTGGCAGCTAACAGGTAAAGTAAAAACAGTTTTATTAAGAGGTAAAGTAGCCATTCACAACAACGAATGTAAAGTAGAGAAAGGCTATGGCAAGTTTATTAAGCGTAATAAAGTAGATGGTAAAATTTAAACCATAAAGTCAAACCACAACGGCATAACGAAACAACGCTTCACAACGATGTTATTTCGTTTTGTTGTTTGGCCGTAAACGTTTTGAAACTTTGTGCCGTTGCTTCACCGTAAACGTTGTGATATCGTTGTGTCGTTGTGGTTTCCTTTTGTGCCGTTGTGGTTCTGTTGCTTTACCATAAACGTTGTGATATCGTTCTGTCGTTGTGCCGTTGCTTCACCGTAAACGTTGTGATATCGTTCTGTCGCTGTGCCGTTGTGGTTGAGTTTTACCGTTGTGGTTGAGTTCTACCGTTGTGGTTCTGTTGCTTCACCATAAACGTTGTGATGTCGTTCTGTCGTTGTGCCGTTGTGGTTTCCTTGTACCAATAAATCAATATTCAACAAACCATTTGCACCAAATTAGTGTGCACTTGGCAAAACAAATAATATGGCTATTCAAAACAAACGCTTAACCGCAGAGCAATACAAGCACAATTTTGCTGACATTCATCAGCCTTTTGAAACCAAAGATGCAGCGCTAACAGAAGCCAATAGATGCCTATTCTGCTACGATGCACCTTGTACCAAACTGTGTCCTACAAGTATTAATGTGCCTAAGTTTATAAAGCAAATCACCACCGAAAATATTAAAGGCTCTGCGCACACTATTTTCTCATCCAACATTATGGGTGCAGGTTGTAGCAAAGTGTGCCCTGTAGAAAAATTATGCGAAGGTGCTTGCGTGTACAATTTAATGGACCAACCACCTATTACTATTGCCAAATTGCAACGCTACTCTACAGAAATAGCCATGAAAAATAACTGGCAACTTTTTGAACGTAAAAATCCCCCTTCGGGGGTTAGAGGCAAAGTGGCCATTGTAGGTGCTGGCCCTGCTGGTTTAAGCTGCGCACATACATTAAGCCGCGAAGGGGTAGATGTAACCATATATGAGAAAGAAGCCAAAGGCGGTGGCTTAATGACTTATGGCATAGCAGCATATAAGGTAACGCCAGAGTTTTGCGAAGATGAAGTGAACTACATTACTAGCATTGGTGGTATTCACATCAAGTATAACCAGGCATTAGGTAAAGATGTTACTTTGAAAGAGCTACAAGCCAACTATGATGCCGTGTATCTTGCATTTGGCGTTGGTTTGGCTCGTCAGTTAGAAATTCCTGGTGAACATTTAGATGGTGTGGTTGATGCTATTTCGTTTATTTATCAGCTTCGCACCAACCATTTTTCGGCACTTGCAGTAGGCGATAAAGTAGCCGTAATTGGTATGGGCATGACGGCAATAGATGCTGCCACACAAGCCAAACGTTTGGGAGCAAAAGAAGTAACATTAGTGTACAGAAGAACGCAAGAAGAAATGCCTTGTACCGAACATGAATTAAACATTGCAAAGCTAGATGGCTGCAACATTATTTGGTTGGCAGCACCTAAAGAAGTGGTTGGCGAAAACGGTAAACTAACAAAACTCATTTGCCATACTATGCAACTTGGTGAGCCTGATGTTAGTGGCAGAAGAAGCCCAATACCAACGGGAGAAACGTTTACCTTAGAAGTAGATATGGTTATTAAAGCCGCAGGGCAAATGCCTTATGAAAGCTTGGTAACTAGTAATCAGTTACAAAACAAAAGCGGTAAAGTATTGGTAAAAGATAAAACAGCTACTAACTTAACCGGTGTATTTTCTGGTGGTGATTGTGTTAATGGTGGTAAAGAAGTAGTAGATGCAGTGCAGGCAGGTAAAGATGGTGCTAAAGCAATCTTGAATTTTATTGCCACGAATGCACGAATTACCACGAATAAATAATTTTAACACCAATATCTGTGTTCATTTGAGTACTCTAACAAAATAATGAAATAGCCGATAGCTAAAAACCATTCGTGCCAATTAGTGCATTCGTGGCAAAAATCTAAACTCATGAGTACCATCATTGGTATTTGTAAGAAACATAAAAGCGTTCTTTATTAATACCATTCGTGCCAATTCGTGCATTCGTGGCAAAAATTAATTGTATGGCAAACATATCAGCAAATTTCCTAGGCATTAAATCACCAAATCCATTCTGGCTGGCTAGTGCGCCACCAACCGACAAAAAAATAAATGTGCTACGTGCTTTTGAAGCAGGCTGGGGCGGTGTTGTTTGGAAAACACTTGGCTCCCAGGTAAAAAATGTGTCTAGCCGTTATTCATCTGTTGATTATGGTGGCCACCGTGTAATGGGCTTTAATAATATTGAACTGATTAGCGATAGACCGCTTGCTATTAACCTAAAAGAAATCACTGAGTGTGTGAAATTGTTTCCAGATAGAGCGATGATTGTATCGCTGATGGCCGACAATAACCCCGCTTCTTGGCACAAACTCATTAAGCAATGTGAAGATGCTGGCGCTATGGGCTTTGAACTCAACTTTGGTTGCCCACATGGTATGACAGAACGTGGCTTGGGTGCAGCCGTGGGGCAAGATCCCGAAATTGCTCGTATGGTGGTAGAATGGGTAATGGAAAAAGCAACCATACCTGTTATTACAAAATTAACGCCCAATGTACACAGCGTAGTGCCTACTGGCAAAGCTTGTGTAGAAGCAGGTACACATGCGCTAAGTTTAATTAACACCATTCAAAGCGTTACTGGTATTGATTTAGCTACATTGGTACCCAACCCTTATGTGGCTGGCAAAAGCGTATTTGGTGGCTACTGTGGCCCTGCTGTAAAACCTATTGCCCTAAAAATGTTAACCACCATTGCACAAAATCCGGTTACTAATAAAGTGCCTATTTCTGGTATTGGTGGCGTAAGTACTTGGAAAGATGCAGTTGAATTTATGTTACTCGGTAGCACCACCGTGCAAGTGTGTACAGCCGCTATGAAGCACGGTTTTAGAATTGTAGAAGATATGTGCGAAGGTTTAAACAACTGGATGGATGAAAAAGGCTACGCAACCATTGAAGACTTTGTTGGTAAAAGTGTAGACAAAATAACCCATTGGGAAGACCTTGATATTAACTACCACCACATTGCCAAAATCAATCAGGATAAATG
Organism: Flavobacterium sp.; assembly: GCA_030053925.1. GTDB lineage: Bacteria > Bacteroidota > Bacteroidia > Chitinophagales > Chitinophagaceae > Parasediminibacterium. The sequence goes on along the minus strand of JASGCX010000005.1, from coordinate 52,752 downwards.
TATTCACTGTGGCCTTTGCTACATTGCCTGCGAAGATACATCGCACCAATCTATCAATATCGCCAAAGGCAATCCCTACAACACTTACACCATAAAAGATGAAGAATGTGTAGGCTGTAATTTATGCCAAATTGTATGCCCTGTTGATAGCTGCATTACTATGGAAGAACACCGTGTAGCACCAGAATACATCAACTGGAAACAATGGCAAGAACAGGGTTTACCGTTGAATGACCATTAGATTGATTGGAACACCGATAACGCAGATTGGATAGATGAAAACGGATTTTCCCATCTTTGCGAGGAACGAAGCAATCTACATGGTATAGTTTTGTTTATGTAACCAACAGTAGAATAAGCATGTAACTGTAGTTGCGTTGCACACTGCGGTTGATGAATGTTTATTTAGTAAATTATCAGCATGGCTCAATTAGAATCTAAATATTTATTTGTAACGTTTGAACGAAATACGTTTGCAAGTTTGAATGAATTTATAAATACTTGGGCAAAGGGTTATAATTATTTAAACATGGAACTATATACTGATATTATATATAAAACACAGTATACTACCACCGATTTGCAAAATTTATTTGTATGGAAAAATGGAATGCCTCTGAGTTCTAAAAAAGAAATTTCATTCCAAGAGAAACTAAATAAAAAACTTCCAATCATCAATGAATTAAAAAATAATTGGGAAGAAGATAGATTTAATGATGAGTTTAATAATATTAGTTCAGTATGGCGGATATTTTTGATGCATATAATTCAACCAAAACAATATCCCATTTTTGATCAGCATGTTTATAGAGCTTTTAAATATATTGTCGAACAGGAAATTAACTCAGCACTTCCTATCTATGACAAATCCAGAATGAAAATTTATTTTAATGAATACTTGCCATTTTATTTGAACTGTGTAGAAAATATGGATGAAAGTTTTACTTCTAAACAATTAGATGACGCCCTTTGGATGTTTGGGAAATTTTTAAATGAATATCCCAAGTTGTTATTGTAGTACATGGTTTAACTTTACAATTTTTTGACGTTTAATACTTAAAATTTACAACTGAACGTACAAGTGTGCAACGCAACAGACACTAAATAGTAGTACAATAACCAATAACCAAACACATAAAATATTGCAACATGAACATAAATGCTTCTCGCTTACAAGCTCATTTTGAAGCCATGAGCCTTATAGGAAAAATTGGTGAAACAGGCACTTGCAGGCCCGCACATTCTGCTTTAGAAAAGCAAGCGTTTTACCTAGCCGCATCTTGGATGGAAGAAGCTGGCATGACAACCAAGATTGACAATTTTGGAAACTTAATTGGAACCCTTGAAGGCACAAATCCTGAATTGCCTTTACTTATGATGGGCTCACACTTAGATTCGCAGCCCTATGGTGGCAGATTCGATGGTGTTGCCGGGGTTTTGTGTGCCATTGAAGTAGTAACAACGCTTACAGAAAACAATATAAAACCTACAAGAACAATTGAAGTAATTTCTTTTGCCGATGAAGAAGGCTGGCGCTTTAATAAAGGTTTATTTGGCAGCAAAGGTATTTTGGGTATGCTTGAAGAAGGCGACCTACAACGTACCGATAAAGATGGTATTTCACGAGAAAAAGCACTAATAGATTTTGGCTGCGACATTACTAAGTTTAAAGAAGATGAATACAAACCTGGCAGCATTTTCTGCTTTTTAGAACTGCATATAGAACAAGGGCCCGTGCTAGATATTGCTAATAAACCCATTGGTATAGTATCTGGTATTGCTGGGCCACTGTGGCTTACTGTTAAGCTAAAAGGCATGGCAGGCCATGCTGGTAGTGTGCCTATGGCTATACGCAAAGATGCCCTTGTAGGTGCTGCCGAAATTATTATTGCATTGAATGAAATAGCTACGCAAATACCCTGTGCGTCCACTGTTGGTACGGTTGGCACCATCAATGTGTTTCCTGCTTCTCGTAATATAATACCAGAAGAAGTATCGTTTACCGTTGATTTACGTGACATAGATTTAGAACGCCGTAACCGTTACGAAAAACAGTTGTTAGAGAGCATAGAAGCAATCACACAAAAACATCAGCTTACCTATACAATTTCAGAAGATACCAATAGCGAGCCACGCTATTGTGCCGATTGGATTAAAGCAATTATTCGTAAACAATGCGAAGCACTAAACCTCGATGCACCCGAGCTTATGAGTGGGCCTTTTCATGATTCATTGTCCATGTCGTTTGTGTGTGATTATGGAATGATTTTCATTCGCAGTAAAGATGGCATTAGTCATAATCCTTTAGAATATTCTTCTTATGAAGATTTAGCCTTGGGTACTAATGTGTTACTTGGTACAGTACAACAAATTTTGCAAAAATAATGTCCACAAAAAACACCAGCATTTTGGCTGGTGTTTTTTAGGATTTTACCAAATACTATGCCTGTAATTTATATTTCTCATACACTTCAAAACTAACGCCATTAGTAGTTTTTAAAGTCCACCAATGCTTGCCGTCCTGCATTTTAATGTAGTAATTAGTATTGCCTTCAGCATCCGATGTTTCAGTTACACCAGTAACCTTTTTATCTGCATGTTTTTTTTGTAAGGCAAATACAATGTTAGTTGGTAATTCTTTTTCTGTGTAATAACGCATCAAACTAAGAAAATTGCCGTCCTTGTTAAAACTTACTCTTGTTTGAATGTTGTTCATTTTAAAATAGGCAGTAGGCTGCTCGGTTGTGCCGCCCCATTCTACTTTAGCAATGTTTGGAAAAGCACTGCCAAATGCTTTTAAAACTTTTTCGTTAGGTGCTGCAAATGTGGCAATTGCTAAGGCCATAAAGATTGCCATTAAGGCTGTTACTTTTTTCATAATAATTGAGGTTTGTTGTTTGTTGATTTGATGTTTAACGCACCAAAACTAAAAATGTAACAAGCCTACACAGGTAAATAGGGCTTAAAGGCTGTTAAATATTTGCCAACTGTGTTGTAACATTATTTTTTGCTTGCAAACAGATAAAAATACCGGGTTCGTAGTGATAAAATACCACCTAATTTCTGCTTTACCTTGCAATTAAGATGGTTAACCTTTTGTAAGCAGTAAGCATGTTTTTTACTACGGCTGTGTGTTAATTTTTTAAGCATTTAAAGCACTAAAAAAGGGCTGCTACACTAGCAACCCTTTTTTAAAACTATCTATAAAGTAAGTACCATTTACAAAGTACGTTTTACTTCTTCTTCTTCGTAAGCAACAATGGTATCATTTACATTCAAGTCGGCAAAACCTTTTACAGTTAAGCCACACTCATAACCATTATTTACTTCCTTCATATCGTCTTTAAAGCGTTTTAAGCTGCCCAATTCGGCAAAACCGCCTTCATGTCTTGGGTACACCAAAATACCATCTCTAAATACGCGTATTTTGTGGTCACGTTTAATTTTACCTTCTTGAACATAACAACCTGCAACGGTTGCTTTATCAAATTTGTACACTTCACGTATTTCCACAGTTGCAACTTCTTTCTCTTCAACTTTTGGTTCCAACATTCCTTCCATTGCACTTCTAATTTCATCAATAGCAGTGTAAATGATAGAGTATAATTTCACCTGCACACCTTCGTTTTCGGCTAGTTTATTGGCTTGCGATGAAGGACGTACATTAAAGCCTACAATGATAGCATCTGAAGCCGCAGCTAATAAAATATCACTTTCCGAAATTTGACCAACCGCCTTGTGTACAACACGAATGGCAATTTCTTCGTTAGATAGTTTTTGTAAAGAATCACTTAATGCCTCTACCGAACCATCCACATCGCCTTTAATTATGATGTTCAATTCTTTAAAATTACCAAGTGCTAAACGACGACCAATCTCATCCAACGTGATGTGTTTTCTAGCACGTAAGCCTTGTTCACGTGAAATTTGGGCACGTTTAGTAGCTATTTCTTTAGCTTCGGCTTCTTCTTGGTAAACCTTAAATTTCTCACCTGCTTGTGGCGCACCATTTAAACCTAGTATTACTACTGGTGTTGATGGTGGCGCAACTGTAATACGTTGGTTACGCTCGTTAAACATTGCTTTTACACGGCCGTAGTGCTGACCAGAAACCATCAAGTCCCCCTGACGTAAAGTGCCATTTTGTACAAGAATTGTGGCTACATAACCACGGCCTTTATCTAAAGATGCCTCAATAATAGAACCAGTGGCTTCTTTTGCTGCATTGGCTTTAACATCTAATAATTCGGCTTCTAATAATATCTTCTCTAATAATAAATCTACGTTTAAACCTTCTTTTGCAGATAGTTCTTGACTTTGAAATTTACCGCCCCAGCTTTCTACTAAAATATTCATACCAGCTAGTTGCTCGTATATTTTTTGAGGGTTTGCACCGTCTCTATCAATTTTATTAACAGCAAAAATCATTGGTACACCTGCTGCTTGCGAGTGGCTGATGGCCTCTTTAGTTTGTGGCATTACCGCATCATCTGCAGCTACCACAATTACAGAGATGTCGGTAACCTTAGCACCTCTAGCACGCATTGCTGTAAAGGCTTCGTGACCTGGTGTATCTAAAAAAGTGATAGCCTTGCCATTTGGCAATGTAACCTCGTAGGCACCAATGTGTTGGGTAATACCACCGGCTTCGCCTGCTACCACGTTTGCATTACGAATGTAATCTAGCAACGATGTTTTACCATGGTCAACGTGCCCCATAATGGTTACAATTGGTGGGCGGCTTTCATTGTCTTCTAGTGCATCTTCGCCGTTGTCATCATCCTCATTTATATCGTCTACACCTATAAATTCTACTTCAAAATCAAATTCGCTTGCTACTAACTCAATTACTTCGGCATCAAGGCGTTGGTTAATGCTTACCATAATACCTAAGCCCATACATTTACCAATAACATCAGCAAAACTTACATCCATTAAGTTGGCTAACTCACTTACCGTTACAAATTCTGTAACTTGTAGTTTGTTGTCATCGCCACCCATTTCGTTTTGTGCATCTGCTGCTTCTTCACGTTTAGCACGGCGATATTTTGCTTTCAGGCTTTTACCTCTACCACCACCGCCACTAAGTTTGGCTTGTGTTTCCTTAATTTTATCCTGAATTTCTTTTGCGTCTATTTCTTTATCATCTCTACGAGTAATTGGACGATTATTATTGCCACCTGAGCGGTTATTATCACGGTTGAAACCACCACCTGGCCTATTATTACCGCCACCTTGTTGTGGGCCACGGTTAAAGCCACCTTGGTTGTTACGGTTATTAGCGGGTACAATTGGTCTACTATTGCCGGTGCCTGGTGCTTGTACAGCAGGTGCTTGGCCTTGGCCACCTCTATTAAAGCCACCACCTTGTTGAGGGCCACGGTTTTGAAAATTTGCGCCACCGCCTTGCTGCCCAACATGGGGTTGAGCACCGCCTACACGTCTGTTATCTACTGGTATGCGTTTACGTATTTTACGTTCTTCGGCAGTTAATGGTTTTGGTCTGGTATCGCTATCAATTGGTAATGCAATTTTACCTAAAATTTTAGGACCCGTTATTTTTTCTACCTCAATATTTTCAATTACTGGTGCTGTATCTTCTGCAGCAGGTGCTGGTGTAGCAGCTAGTGTAACTGCTTCCTGTATTGGTGCTTTTGCTACTGGTGTAGGTTTTGCCACTGGTTTTGGCGTTTTACCTACTGGTGCTGCCACTGGTTCGGTTTTTTTAACCGCAGGGTCTGTTGGTTTTATATCTTCTTTCTTTTTTGCACCTTTTTTGGGTCTTGTTGAGTTATCTATTGCAGACAAATCAACTGTACCAAGAATTCTAGGACTTTCAAGTTCAGGGGCTTCTATGCGTACTATATCCTTAGCTTCTTCTACTTCGGTAGGTTTAGTTTCGGGTGCTAATGGTTGGGGTGGTAGCACTGTTGCTACTTTGGGTGCCTCTACTGCAACTGGCGCAGGTACCGAGGGTACTTCGGCAACTGGTGGCGGCGGCGGTGTAGGTGCTACAACTGGTGTAGCAGCCACTGGTTCTTCTTTAGGCGATGCCACTACAGGTGCTGGTTTTACAGCATCTTTTCTAAAAGAGAATTCTTCCTCATCTTTTCTTTTACGTTCACTTTGTTGGCCCTTAGGTATTTCTACCTGATCAGCTTTGTTTTTAGCTTGCTTATCGCTTTGAAACTCAGCTTGCAAAGCACGATACATGTCTTCGGTAAGCTTAGTTGTAGCAGTAAGACCATCCTTGTTAAAGCCACGTTTTGCTAAAGCATCTACAAGGGTATCTTGACCCACGTTAAACTCTTTAGCAGCGGCTAATAACCTTGGTAATTTCAGTTCTGACATTCAGTGTTTTTAATTTGTCTTAAGTTTTAAGTTACATTGTCTCTTAAAACTAATTTAGATTTTTTGTGAGACCAACTTTTGCACTTTTATGTTGCTTTTGTTGCGTTGCACCGCCGATAGCTATCGGTATGTACGTTTTGTTCTTTTTTATTCTATTGTGGTAGTTAATTCCAAACCACAGTTAAAGTAACCTTCTTAGTTATCAAATTTCCACACAAATTAAGCACCTTCTGCTTCTCTTTCAAATTCCTCTTTTAAAATTCTTAATACATCAGAAATAGTTTCTTTTTCAAGGTCAGTTCTACGCTCAAGTTCTTCAGCGGTTAGGCTCAATACGCTCTTAGCAGTATCGCAACCTACACGTTTAAACTCGTCAATAATCCACATTTCAATTTCATCGCTAAATTCATCTAAGTCAATATCAAACTCGTTACTTACTTCTTCATCTTTTCTAAACACATCAATCTCGTAACCAGTTAACTCGCAGGCCAATTTAATATTTACACCACGGCGGCCAATGGCAAGCGATACTTGATCTTGCTCTAAATAAGCATCAACTTGTTTTTTGTCTTCATCAATTTTCATGTAGCTAATTTTTGCAGGCGTTAATGAGCGCTGTATTAGCAACTGGTTATTGGTGGTATAGTTAATGATGTCGATGTTTTCGTTTTTCAATTCACGTACAATACCATGAATACGGCTGCCCTTCATACCTACGCAAGCACCTACGGGATCTATACGGTCGTCGTAGCTTTCTACAGCAACTTTTGCTCTTTCGCCTGGGTCACGAACTATTTTCTTAATAGAAATTAAGCCATCCATAATTTCGGGCACTTCTATTTCTAGCAATTTTGCTAAAAATAAAGGGCTTGTTCTTGATAAAATAATAACAGGATTATTGTTTTTCAAGTCTACACGTTCAATTACAGCACGTGCATTTTCGCCTTTTTTAAAGTAGTCTTGTGGTATTTGTTCAGATTTTGGTAAAATCAATTCGTTACCTTCTTCATCTAATAATAACACTTCTTTTTTCCAAACCTGATAAACCTCGGCAGAAATAATTTCGCCTACACGTTCGTTGTATTTTTTTATTAATTCTGTTTTCTTTAAATCGCCAATACGGCTAGCCAAGGTTTGTTTAGCGGCTAAAATAGCTCTTCTGCCAAAGTCTAGCATGTCCATTTCTTCGTACAATTCTTCACCCACTTCAAAGTCGGGTTCAATTTTAATAGCTTGTGTGTAAGCTACTTCAGCCAAAGGATTTATTACTTCACCATCATCTACAATCATTCTTCTACGAATAATTTCAAGGTCACCTTTTTCTGAGTTTACGATAACGTCAAAATTATCGTCGCTACCATATTTTTTACGCAACAAGGTTTTAAAAACATCTTCTACCACCTTCATTAAGGTTGGTCTGTCAAGGTTTTCTGCTTCCTTAAAATCCTGAAAGGCATCTACTAAATTGATACTTGCCATACTGTTATATTTACAATGTGCGATGTACGGTTATTGCACCGTAGTATCGCTATTAAAATTTAATTTGTACCGTTGTTGATTTAATATTTTCAAAAGGTATTACCACTTGTGCTACTACTAGTTTTTTACCTTTACCCTCACTTGTTTCTATGGTAATACTATCTTGTGCTACTTCTTGTAATACACCTTGTTTTACCAATGTATCGTTTAAAATTACTTCTACATTTCTGCCAATATTTTTTTGGTATTGACGGTGCATTTTTAAAGGCTCGGTAATGCCAGGGCTAGATACCTCTAGGCTAAAATCGCCTTCGGGATACATGCCTGCTTCTTCTATAAACTTGTATAATTGCCTGTTTATTTTTACGCATCTATCTATTGGTAAGCCCGTATCTGCGTCTAAAAATACTTTAATGTTATTGGTAGGTTTTATTTTTAACGATACTAAAAATATTTCAGGATCATTAGCAATAATGCCGTTGATAAACGATTCTAATACTTGTATTTGCTCTGCTGCTGCCATAGTTAAAAAAGAAGAAGGGAACGACCTCGTTCCCTTCTGTTATTCGTTCTTTCGCTGCAAATGTAGCGAGTTAAAGCAATAAGTGCCAAATTATACTGTAAATATTTAAAGATAATCTACCTATTTGGTGCCAGTACCGTGAAGCATTTGTGAAAATGCCTTACGAAATGTTATAGCGTATTACCTTTGCGGCATTATGATACAGTTAATTTTTTGGTGCTTATTAATATATTGCTTGTACCGTTTCATATTCGAGTTGGTTATTCCGGTAAGCCGTACCGTGTCTAAAATGAAAGCAACTGTGCAGAAAATGCAAGAACAACAAGGTTTTCAGCAACATACTACAGCACAACAGCCTAAAAAAGAAGCACCTAAAAAATCTTCCACCACCAATACCAACGATGAGTATATAGATTTTGAAGAAGTGAAATAGAATTACGAGTTGTTAATGGGTGATGGGTCATGGGTCATGGGTCATGGGTCATAGTTTAGAGTTTGGAGTTTAGAGTTTGGAGTTTGGAGTTTAGAGTTTAGAGTTTGGAGTTTGGAGTTTGGAGTTTGGATTTTGGAGATTGGAGTTTAGAGTTTGGAGTTTGGGGTTTGGAGTTTGGAGTTTAGAGTTTAGAGTTTGGAGTTTAGAGTTTAGAGTTTGGAGTTTGGAGTTTAGAGTTTGGAGTTTAGAGTTTGGAGTTTAGAGTTTGGAGTTTGGAGTTTAGAGTTTGGAGTTTGGAGTTTGGAGTTTGGAGTTTGGAGTTTAGAGTTTGGAGTTTAGAGTTTAGAGTTTGGAGTTTAGAGTTTAGAGTTTGGATTTTGGAGATTGGAGTTTAGAGTCAATACCGCTGACCGTCAATAAATTTTAGGATTGAACAATATAGTTTAATGCTGTTACATTTAGCTATACTTGCAACTACCAATTATTAATTATTAATTATCAATTATTAATTATTAATTATTAATTATTAATTATTAATTATTAATTATTAATTATTAATCATCAATTATCAATTATTAATTAATAATTATCAACCAGCAACCATTACAATGCTAAATCCAACACTGTTTTTGGCGCAATTAAGTGTATCGTTTTTATACCCAAAGCATCTGCTGCTTCAATATTTTTGATGGTATCATCAATAAATAATGTTTCTTCTGCTAGTAGATTCTGTTCTTCTAAAATAGCTAAAAACGAATTGGCATACGGCTTACGTAAACCTAAATACTGCGAATAATACGCTTTTATAAAATGGCTATTAAAATCGGCATTACCAGTATTTAACTCGTAAATAGCCATAAAAGCATCGTAATGAATTTGGTTAGTATTGGAAAACAAGAAAATATTGTACTTGTTTTTTATCGTCTTCAACCATTCTAAGCGCTCTAGTGGAAAATTGCCAAGCATCGCATTCCAAGCATGTTTTATTTCTGTGTTGGTAAAGTTTACCTTACCATCGTGCCTAAAACGTTGGTAGAATTCTGGCTCAGATATTTTACCAGTTTCTAAATCTTCAAACAAATGATTAGCGTGGTGTTGAGTAAATAAGGCATCAAAATCTTGAATACCTAACTTAGTAAAAGCGTCTTTGGTTTTTTGGTAATGAATTTCTAAAAAAACGCCTCCCAAATCGAATATGATATTTTTAATTTGCTTCATTCTACAAAAATAATAGCCAAAACTTAAAAATAGAATTGGATAATATTTTCAAACCTTTATTTTTGCCGCCTCAAAATAAAACTAGTTCTTAAAATATTGTGTTGAGCCAACTACTCAACATTAGGGCCTATAGCTCAGTTGGTTAGAGCACCTGACTCATAATCAGGGGGTCCCAGGATCATGCCCTGGTGGGCCCACAAAGGTTGTCAATTAAAATTGACAACCTTTTTTTATGCCGATGTTTTACATGTATATATTATTTTCAAAAACGTTGAACAAGTACTATGTAGGTAGTACATGCAATATCGAACATCGTTTATTGCAGCACAATAGCAAGCATAAAGGATTTACTGGCACTACCAATGATTGGCAATTAGTTTATACTGAGGAATTTGCAACTAAATCAGAAGTGCTTAAAAGAGAAAAAGAGATAAAAAATTGGAAAAGCCGACGGCGTATTGAACAACTAATTGGCTAAATGATTAAAGCATCCCGTCTTAAAACGGGAGGGTCCCAGGATCATGCCCTGGTGGGCCCACAAAGGTTGTCAATTAAAATTGACA
>JASGCX010000005.1:0-42085 GCA_030053925.1 Flavobacterium sp. | reverse complement strand
ACCTTTTTTTTATGCTCACACTTTCAAACGCATCACATTCCATTTTTCCTCGTTTCCCTATTTCGCAATCATTTTTACCGATTGCTACACTTATTACGCACATGCTTGCATAATCTTGCGGCCTGTTAATTAGTTAGCGTTAATTAACAACTCAATTGTATTAGTAAGTAAAATAGCATCATTAATGAAACAATGTCTTGTTACCATTTTCACCTTGGCTGTATTAAGCCTTCAGGCACAAAAGAACACCCTACTGAACCAAGCCTTCTGGCGAAATAATCCTAACCTAGAAGCTGTTAAAGCAGCAATTACAGAGGGCAGCAATCCATCGGAGTTTAACAGAAATATGTTCGACCCTGTTGTTTTAGCTATCAATAATCAGGCTTCTGCAGATGTTATCAAATTTTTAATTGACCAAAAAGGCAACGAACCCAATAAGCTAACACACGATGGTAGAACCTATATTTTTTGGGCTGCCGCAAGAGGCAATGTAGAAGTGGTAGAATATTTAATTAGCAAAGGTGCCGATGTTAATATCATCGATAGTCATAGTGCTACAGCCATGTCTTTTGCAGCAAGTAATGGTCAGCAAAATACCAAAGTGTATGATGCTTTAATTAAAGCAGGTTCAGATGTAAAACAAAAAAACCAAGAAGGGGCTAGTTTGCTTTTGCAAGCTATAGTAAGCGATAAAGATTTTGCCTTAACCAACTATTTTATTTTAAAGGGCTTAACCTTACAAGATGTAGATGCAGCAGGCAATACAGCCTTTAACTATGTTGCAAAAACTGGTAATATTGATTTGATGAAAACCCTTGTAGAAAAAGGCGTTAAGTATAACAACAATGCCATGATATTGGCTGCACAAGGCGGTAGAAGCGGTACTACAAAACTAGAAGTGTACCAGTATTTAGAAAGCTTAGGTATAAAACCAAATGCCGTAAATGCCAATGGTGAAAATGCTTTACATGCTCTTGCACGTAAGCCTAATGAAAGCCCCATTATTAGTTACTTTATTTCAAAAGGTGCCGATGTTAATCAAGCAGATAATGAGGGTAACACACCGTTTATGTTGGCCGCTGGTTTTAACAGAGATACAGCTACAGTAGCCCTTTTAGCTACCACTGTAAAAAATATCAATCAAGCCAATAAAAAAGGGCTTACAGCATTAGCCTTGGCTACAAGAAATAATTCGGCTGAACTAATGCAATACTTAATTACAAAAGGTGCCAATGTAAATGCAGTAGATAATGATGGTAATAATCTTGCTTACTATTGGTTGTTGTCTTACAACCCTCAAGCCTTTGGTGGTAAACAAGAAGGCGGCAGGCCTCAAGAACAAGCAGCACCAATAACAGATGCCTTTACTGCCAAAATGAATGTATTGCAAAACAATGGCTTTAACATTGCTACACCGCAAAAAAATGGTAACACACTGTACCACTTGGCTATTAATAAAAGCGACCTCGGTTTATTAAAACGCATTGAGCAATTAAAAGTAGATGTAAACGTAAAAAATAAAGAAGGTTTAACACCTTTACTTAAAGCAGCAATGGTTGCTAAAGACGACACCATTTTAAAGTATCTATTAAGTATTGGTGCTAAAAAAGACAGCACTACCAACTTTAATGAAACTGCTTACAACCTTGCTAAAGAGAACGAGTTTTTAACTAAAAATAACATTTCAGTAGATTTTCTAAAATAACAAAATGACACGAACTTTTAAAGCATTAATGGCAACAGTACTTTGCCTAATAATAACAGGCGCAACGGTAGCACAAAAACTAGCAACTACTAAGTATAAATGTATGGTGCAAATGACCAATTACATGGGCGAAGGTGCTTACATGGTAGTATCGCTAATAGACAGCAAAGGCGCTTACGAGAAAACATTGTACGTAATGGGCTCAGATAAAAAATGGTATCCTAACCTAAAGTCTTGGCATAATTTCTACAAAAAAAAGCCTAACAATATCAGTGCTATTACAGGTGCATCTGTTACTAATGGCGACCGCAGCGTTACTGTTATAGAAATAGAAACTGCTAAAATAAATGCAGGCTACAAACTACGTTTTGAAACATCGGTAGAAGATAAAACTTACTACGAAAAAGATGTTGAAGTGCCATTAACTACCGAAGGTTTAAATGGTAAAACCGATGGTACAGGCTACATTCGCTATGTACGTTTTAGCGCAACTAATTAAAAGTATATCAATGACAATTTCTGTATGGAGATACAGCCACCTAACCTTGGCTGTATCTTCTTTTATTTTTATAGCCCTTGCAGCTATTACAGGCATTGTATTAGCCGTTGAGCCAATTAATAATAAACTACCTGCTTACAAGGCAGATGGCTTTAACCAAATTACATTGGCACAGGCTTTACCTGCCATCAATAAATTATACACTAACATTACTGAAATTTCGGTTGATGCCAACCAATTTGTAATTGTAAAAGGTACCGATAGCGCTGGCAAAAATGTAGAAGTTTATGTGCATCCTATTACAGGTGCTGCATTGTGCAAAGTAAGCAAGCAAAGCAATTTTTTTCAGTGGGTTACAGCTTTGCACAGGTCGTTGTTTTTGCATGAAGCGGGCCGTTTTTTTGTGGGGCTAACATCTTTGTTGCTACTGCTAATAGCCTTATCTGGTAGTATCTTGGTAATTAAGCGTCAGCGTGGGTTTAAGTACTTTTTTGCCAAAATAATTAAAGATCATTCAGCCCAATATTTTCACGTGTTACTTGGCCGTTGGTCATTAGTGCCTATCATCATTATCAGTTTATCTGGTGTCTATTTATCGTTGGTAAAATTTGGTGTATTTGCAGCGCAAAAAATAACCCATAAAATAGACTTTAATAAGCTAGACAATGGTGCTAAAAAAAGCCTGAAAGACTTTGCCATTTTTAATAGTACGCCACTGGCAGATGTACAAACAATTGAGTATCCTTTCTCCGATGATCCTGAAGATTATTACACCTTAAAACTAAAAGATAAAGAACTCGTTGTAGACCAATTTTCAGGCAACATTTTAAGCAATAGCGCTTACCCAACTACGGCACTCATCAATAACCTTAGCCTTGATGTGCATACTGGTAGAAAGTGTATTTTGTGGGCCATTGTTTTAGGCATAGCCTCTATCAATATTCTATACTTTATTTACTCTGGCTTTGTTATTACATTAAAGCGTAGAAGTGGTATTGTAAAAAATAAATTCAACGCAAATAACAGCCAATACATTATACTAGTAGGCAGCGAAAATGGTAGCACATTTGGCTTTGCCAATGCCATTTACCAGCAGTTGGTAGCTAGTGGTAAAAAAGTATTTATTACCGAGCTAAACAACTATCAACCTTTTGCACAGGCAGAACATTTACTAGTGCTTACCGCTACTTATGGGCTTGGCGAAGCACCTACTAATGCTAGCAAATTTGCAACCTTACTTTACAAATACCATCAAAAGCAAAACATACAATTTGCGGTGCTTGGTTTTGGCTCAAGGGTGTATCCTGAATATTGCAAATATGCGTATGATGCACACGCTTTATTAGCTGCACAAGCTTGGGCAGCACCAATGCTTGAGGTACATTTGGTAAACGATAAGTCGCCTGACCAGTTTAAAATATGGTTAGATGCTTGGACAGAGAAAGCGGGGCTGCCTGCAATAGATTTACCAGCATATTTACACCTGCAACCAAAGGGTTTACAAAGCTTTAAGGTTGTGAGCAAAACAACAAGCAGCCATGCAGATGAACCATTTTTAATCACGCTAAAACCTATTGGCAAAGCCACTTTTACATCTGGCGATTTATTAGCCATTTACCCTGCAAAAGATTACCGTGAACGCTTGTATTCTATTGGAAAAATAGGCAAGCACATACAACTAAGTGTAAAGCAATTGCCCAATGGTTTAGGCTCAAAATTTTTGTACCAACTTAGTAATAACAATACACTTGAAGCAAGGGTAATTAGTAACACGCATTTTCATGTACCTAGTGCTGCAACTACTGTGGTAATGATTGCCAACGGTACAGGTATTGCACCGTTTTTAGGCATGATAGATGCACATACAAAACACAATGCTTACCACTTATACTTTGGGTGTAGAACGCAGCAAACTTATGCCATGTACAAAACAGCTATCAATGCTGCTATTGATAGCAAACAGCTTGCACAAATACAAGTGGCTTATTCTCGTGAAGGCAAGCAACAGTATGTAACCAATTTGCTAGCGGCAGATGCAGATTTTATTGCTAATACCTTAGATAGTAAAGGCGTACTAATGTTGTGTGGTTCGCTAGCTATGCAGCAAAGTGTAATAGAAATATTAGCTACCATTTGCGCAGCGCATACAAACCACGCTTTACAATATTACCAAGCACAAGGGCAAATATTAACTGACTGCTATTGATAAAACATGTAAACAATTATAAGATTTGGGCGTAGCAGTTTAGAAAATTATTGCGAAGATGTTAAGCGTTTATTTGCCAGCAACATCTTCTTATTAGAGGTATATACTTTGCCATCATCTGCTACCATAATGCAGCTATAAGCAGGGTATTGATGTATCAATTGTAAGCCTGCTTCTTTACCAAGTACCATCAGCGATGTGCTAAAGCCGTTACACATTTCAGTACTAGGGCCAAATACCGTAACACTGCATAGCCCAGTAGCCGGATAGCCGGTAGCAGGGTTAATAATGTGCGAGTATCTTTTACCATTAAACACAACAAACTTCTCGTAACTACCCGATGTGGTAACTGAACCACCTTTTAATGGTACAATGCCTAATAGTTTGTTCTTCTGTACAGGATTGGTAATGCCAATATTCCAATGTTTACCGTTGGGTTGCTTGCCCCAAGTACTCATATCGCCAGAGCCATTTACAATGCCTGCTTGTACACCTTTAGCCAGCATCATGGCTCTACATTGGTCGGCGGCATAGCCTTCGCCAAGGGCACCAAAGCCTATCTTCATACCGGGCATCTTTAGAAAAATGGTAGTGTTAATTGAGTCTAAGATGATGTTTTGATAGCCCACTTTTGCTACCGATTGTTTTATAGCTTCGGGGGTAGGCATAGCGGTCATAGAGCCATCAAAATGCCATATTCTATCCATTGCGGCAAAGCTTATATCAAAAGCACCATTGGTGCGCCAAGACCATTCTATGCCCCTTTGGGTAAGTTCAAATACTTCTCTGTCTACCCTTACAGGTGCTATGCCAGCATTGCGGTTTACGGCTGATATTTGGGTTTCGGCTTTCCAGTCAGATATTAAATACTCTATCCTACGTACTTCTGCAATTACTGTGTCAATATACTGTTCTGCGGTTGCCGAATCTTTGGCTACAATGGTAATGTCAAACCTGCTACCCATCAACAATGTAGTACGCTTACGCAATACCTGCGCTTGGCTTGTAAGCAAAAGCCCCATTGCCAGCAAAGTGAATGTCATTTGTAAATGCCTTACCGATGCCATAGCTATATAATAAATGAAGTGATAGATGGCTGCCAATATTACTGAACGCTAGCCCCTTGCAAATAAACAGGTAATTGCTGCAAGTGGGTGTATATTTTAAAGATGCGTGCAGCATAGCTAGAAAAAAGACTGCCGCAATAAATAGATAAAATCAATGCACACCTACCCAAATAAAGATGCCACTTAGGTATATCCAAAGAATTGAAAACACAATGTGCACAATTGTTTCGAAGGGTTTTCCTTTCCACAGTGCTGCTGAATAGCCAAAGAATTGAATGAACAATCTAATAGACCAAAAAATACCTAGCCCTAGTGATATGGTTTTACCTAGTTTGGTTGTAATCAGTTCTGTTGATGATGTTAAACAGAGTAAGCCCATTAAAAAAACAGTAAGCGCAATAAAGAATGTATGAACTAGCATGATTTGTTTATTAACTAAACTTAAAGATTGCAGTTCTTTTTGCCAGTTAAAGTATTTGGGAAATATAACGTGTACTAAGGCAAGCGCAATGAGTATAATGCCTATTATTTTAAAGTGAATTTCCATTAGTTGTTAGTATAAATGTGGTTACAAAAGGCGTTGTTTTTGTTTCGGCAGTTACTGTTAAGTTGGCTTGCGCAAAAGTGCTTAACCAGCTAGCTTTTGAATAAAAGTGAAAAAAGCCAATAGCGTAAGCAAGAAAGTTGTTGGTGTCTCTTAGGTGTTCTGTAATTACAATTTGCCCTGTCGCTTTTATTACTCTAGCTAGTTCTTTAAAAAACTCAATTCGCTCTTCTTTGTCTCTTATTTCATGTGCTGAAAATATCACTGCAACAACATCAAAACTATTATTTTCAAATGGTAAATTTTCAGTTGCCACATGAATGGTGTTAGGTATTGGTGGGTATGCTTTCCTCGCTCGTTTGATAGATATTTCGGTGTGTTTTTGAGGATTATAGAAATCGCAAATGGTTAATGCTGTTTGTTGGTATTTGCACTTTATCAGCATACTTGTTTCATCGAAACCTGCATGAATATTAAGTACTTTTTTGTTGCTAGCATTTGGCAACCAATTGAGCTGATAGAGGTTTGAAATATCATACACATAAAAGGAAACAAGCAGTGACATGACAACATTTACAATAGCTAATACAAGTAGCCAAAAAACATATAATTGTAATGCTTTTGGTAGTAATTGTTGCGCATAAATGAAACCAACAAACACTAGAACTGCAACTAGGTAAAAATGCCAGTTAAAGCGAATGATATTAGCAACACCTTGTAAGGGCTTTCTTTTTAAGTCCATTGCTCTAGTTTTCCTTTTTTCCAATAGTATGGAATATTCTTAATTTCAAACGCATTTGCAAGCACTACCTGCTGCAGGTTTAGCGACTTTAAAAATTCAAAATAGTAACTTTTCACTGCAATTGGTTTAGGTTGCCAGTTTTCTCGCACACCTTCAATAATTAAAACCGTTTTGTTTGTTGTATTGTAAGTGAATGTAAATGGCAGTGGTCCCGCAAACCTTCTAGCATCTTTCCAATTGGTAAAAGGTGAATTGGCAGGAAGATGGGCGTTGGTTTCTTTTGTGTTTATCACTACCTCAAATTTTGATTTAGTAGAGCGAATGGTTTGCAAATTATTCTCTGTGGTATTTAAAATATCGGTAGTAGTGTAGTTGTAATGCGTGAATATATTTCCCAAAAAAAACATTTTCTTTTTGTTCGTCTCAGATTTTAGGATGTATAAACCCCTTAATCTTTTACCCGCATTGTTAGTGTAACGCACAAAAATGCGATAGCCAATAAGAAAAAAATCATTACCCATAAAAGCAGGAAAACCTTTGGGTTTTAAGTTTTTTGTTTGCACCATGGCTACCGCTATAAAAGCCCATTTGTCTTCAAAAGTGTCTAGTTCTAAACATTCGGGTATTAGGTGTTGTAATTCCTCTTTTGCCACGGCAAAAGTAAACACCAACGAACTCTCAAAATATGCTTCTACCGCAAAAGGATGGTTTTTAAAAAACTCCATTAGTTTGATGTTTGTTTAAGTTGTTTGTTCAATACAAATTGGTTGTAGTAAACCACTAAAATAAATAGGAAAGCGAAAAAAGCATTGAATTTGCCCCACAATAAAAGGTCGGGCGCAAGCATAAATTCTATCATGTTCATGGTTGCTACTATGGCCATCTGTGCAATAGCATTTAGCTTCAATTGAATCTTGGTCAATGTCCAAATGGCTATTATTATTTCAGATAGTCCAATAAGTATGGTTAATGGTCTTGAATAGCTTTTGCCTAAAATGCGAGCAACAATTAGTTCGTGCCTAGGTACTAGGTTAAGTACTTTGCATAAAAGTCCATTAGCAAGCCAAACTGTTGCAATCACTATGGTAATGGCTATATGCTTATTTCTGTTTGTCAATGGTTAATAGGTATTAGCTAATAGTGAATTTCAAATTTCAAACTCCAAATTCTTACATCTCTACTTAAACCCAATGGCTAGCTTAATGCCAGCATCTAATATGGTACTTGTGGTGTTTGTTTTTTTAAAGGTAAAGTTGTTGTGTAGGTCTACATGAGGTGATAACATGATATTGAATGTATTACCAAGGGCTACTTGATAGCCAATAGCAAACCCTAACCCAACGCCTGATTGATTAGTAATAACCCGATTACTATTAACATCTACATCTATCATTGGACCACCAAGTACCATAAAATGTTTGGTGCAATGGTACTTTAATTGCAAAGGGATGGTTACTAAATTAAAGTTGTAACTATAGCTAGTTATGTTGTTGCTTAAATACTCGGTAACTGTGGTTAAAACAAAAGTATGCAGCCATCTGGCACCTGTGTTAAGCCATAAATTACGATGCAACTGCCTTGTATAACTAACACCAAATTGATAGCTATCAGATGATTGGTAGCTAGTACTACCGCCCACCGTTTTTGGCATTATAAAACTACTTGTGCCTACACCAAATGATACATCATAACTAATCTTTTGGCTAAATACTGTTACTGCCATGGCGTTAAAGGCTAAAAAAACAATCAATTGCTTCATGTAGTAATGGTTTTGTTTGTAGTATTTATCGGCAATGTAATCAATAGTTCAAAGTGAAAAATGTGCAGGAAGAAAGTTTATAGTTAACAGACAATAGGCCCGCCCCTACATCGCTTTGGTTCCTGTTCTCACACTGCACTCGGTATTATCTACAACACCATAGTTATCCAATTTTCGCCCACTGTTGGCAGTGTAAACCTGTATTTTAATACGCATCAGTTAAGCGGCTGCTTGTAGGTGTATAGCAGCAATTTTATAAAACTGCCTTTATGCTATGCACCTGCTAATTACCCCCTTGCTTAGTTGCTGCGTTACTACTTTGTTGAAAACCTTATTTGTGCATTAGGCAGCTAGCCTACACATTTGCATTGTATTTGGTTCTAGAGGTGAAAAATATTGTAGCCTTACGCAATGTAAATACTACTACGCTTTGATAAAAGCAGCACAGTGTACTAAACGTACAAGTGCAGATGCCTGGCTAACTGGGCACAGGCTACACCAAAGTTGAATAGTATTTCTGCCGCTTGTTACAAAAACATTTGCCCCAAGATTAAAAGGGAATTTGGTGAAAATCCAAAACTATCCCCGTAGCTGTAAGTTCATAACGTGAGACGTGAAATGTGAGACGTGAAATGTGAAATGTGAGACGTGAAATGTGAAATGTGAAACGTGAAATGTTTAACGTGAAATGTGAGACGTGAGACGTGAAATGTTTAACGTTAAATGTGAAATGTGAAATGTTTAACGTGAAATGTGAAACGTGAAATGTTTAACGTAAAATGTTTAACGTGAAATGTTTAACGTGAAATGTTTAACGTGAAATGTTTAACGTGCAATGTTTAACCTGAAACGTGAGACATTAATTGACGTTTACCATTTTACATTTTCACCACTGCTAAAAATGATGCCACTGTTCAAATAGAGAATGGGAAGGCTTTAGCAGAGAACGAGTCAGAAGACCTGCCTTTTACAAAATCATTCACGGCTTTCGGGTGAAAAGCATGGAATGTAAAAGGCTTGCTGCAGACGGCCCTTTATGTTTCTCCGTTTTTTTATTGTCCTGAAAGCTCATTGTTACACTTTTAAAAATTAAAAGACAATGAGCAAAAAATTAACGCTCCTTTCAACAACATTGCTTAGTGCAGCGGTATTGCTTGCACAGCAAGACACTCTTGCTACCAAACAGCTAAACGATGTAATTGTTACCGCCAACAAAGTGGCGCAAAAACAAAATTCTACGGGTAAAGTAGTAACTGTAATTACCAAAGCACAAATTGAGCAAAACACTGGCAAATCGGTAGCGCAAGTGCTAAACGAACAAGCAGGCCTTGTAATTAATGGCGCTTTTAACAACCCTGGTAGCGTACAAACCTTGTACATGCGTGGTGCTAGTGCTGGTAGAACCTTGATACTGATTGATGGGATACCTGTAAATGAACCAAGTACCATTACCAATGACTACGACTTGAACTTGTTTTCTATTAACGATGTTGAGCGTATAGAAATTTGTAAAGGCGCACAAAGTACCTTGTATGGTAGCGATGCGGTAGCTGGTGTGGTAAACATCATTACCGTGAAAAGCACTATTAACAAGCCTTTTGAAGGAAAAGCCACCCTAACTGCTGGTAGCTTTAATACCTACAAAGCCAATGTGCAGTTGTATGGTAAGCTAAATAAATTTACCTACACAGCTCGCTATGCCAAGCTAACCACAAGCGGCATTAGCAGTGCTAATGATGCTACTGGTACTGGTAATTTTGATAAAGATGGTTACAATGGTAATGTGGCAAATGCAACGGTACAATTTCAAGCCAATCAACAATTGAGCTTTAAAGCATTTACCATGTTTAGCCAATACAAATCGGATATTGATGCTGGTGTATTTGCCGATAAAAAAGCCTACTTCATTAATAACAAAAGTGCCATTAGTGGTGCTGGTTTTAACTTTAAAAACGATGTAGTAACCTTGGTGGGCAATTACCAATACACCAAGCTAAAACGCTTGTACGACGATAATTACACCGCAGGTGCCACATATTTTTCGTTAAACAATTATAACGCTGCAAGCCAGTTTGCAGAGTTATATACCAATGTAAAACTTGGCGCAGGTTTTAACTTGCTAAGTGGTGCAGATTATAGATATGGTAGCTACAATAGTGCGTATAAAAGTGTATCATCTTTTGGGTCATATAACAGCACTTTTAGAGATACATCTGTAAGCCAAACAAGCATGTATGCATCGCTAAGTTTTATTGATGCCAAAAAGCATTTATCGGTAGAACTTGGTGGTAGATTAAACACACATAGTCGCTACAATTTTAACTACACTTATACCTTTAACCCTGCTTATAATTTTAATGATAATTGGCGAATTTTTGGCAGCATTGCTACTGGTTTTAAAGCACCAGGCTTGTATCAACTAAGCCTTAATAATAAATTATTGCCCGAAGAATCTATTAACTACGAGGCAGGTGTACAATATCAAAACAAACTTGTAAATACTCGTTTGGTGTACTTTAACCGTAAGATAAATAATGGTATAGATTACAACTACATCACGTTTAAATACTTCAACTACATTCAACAACAAGTAAATGGCTTAGAGTACGAACTAACCCTAAAGCCAGTTGAAAAACTGACTATTACCGGTAATTACACATTGCTTATAGGTGAAGAAACATCGCAAAACCGTGTAACTAATAAAGACACTGTTACTTACAATTATTTATTGCGAAGGCCAAAGCATGTAGCCAACTTAACGGTAGGTGTACAACCTTTAGCTAAGTTGTATGTGAGTTTAACTGGTAAATATGTAAGCGACCGTAAAGATGTAGGCGGCTACGCAAAAGCCGATGTAGGCTTGGATGCTTATTTTATAATGGCTGCAACAGCCTCTTACCAAATAAACAAGCAAGTAAAACTATTTGCCGATGCTCAGAATATTACCAACAAACAGTTTTTTGATGTACTTGGTTACAATGCTTTACCTGCATTGTTTAACCTAGGTGTTACTGTAAACTGGTAACGAACTTACAATTTAATAGGATAAGGGTTTATGGGTATTAATGATACGCATAAACCCTTTTTAATAAAATAACTATACCACATCACAAACAAAAAATTGCCCACATTGTTACCGAACTTTTGAGTGTAAAGTTGGTAATGTATTAGAATGTAAATCACCGCTCTAAACCGAGCAACACCTGCTTCATGCACAGCAACTATTGCTTAAAATATTTAACCATTGCACTAAGCCAAGCAATTGCTGCTTTAGCTCAATTAATTATTGCCCCAACATTTTTAACCATTGCCACACACCGGGCAATCACTGCTTCAACCCAAGCAAGCGTTGCTTAAAATATTTAACCACTGCCCCAAGCCGAGCAATGATTGCTGCTACACAATTAGGCATTGCTTGGGGCAAATAATAGCTTCTACCATAGCAAATACCCATTTTTTGGGCATTATTACAGGTTAAAAAGGCATTTTTTGGGCTTTTGCCACCAAAAACATGCTTTGTAAATGCTTGCAAAAGGCAACAAAATGGCAAGGCAATAATTAACATATTTTTAGCAATTTTTACTAAAGTGTATAAAATGATAATTTTTATTTTAGCTATCTAAATTTAAAAAATTATGAAAAAGTATTATTTGCCTTTAGACGATTTGGGAAAAATTGTATTTATTAAAAACTATGTAGCCAACTTAGAGAAACATGCTACCGAGCTAGGCATAAGTGCAGCAGTTATTACACAGGTTAAAGCAGATGCTGCCAACTACGAAGCAGCCGTAAACAGTGTAGAGAAATTTAAAAAGTATTCGCAATCTGTTACTGCATACAAAAATCAATTGCGTGATGGCAGCGAAACCATAACTGCTAGCTTACCTGCCCTGCCAGCATTGCCCACTTTTACCACGCCCGTACTAGGCGATATTTTTGGTAGATTGATATTGCAAGTGCGAGGTATAAAAAGCAACCCAAAGGCTACCGAAACCATTTTAAAAGACTTAGGCGTATTTGGTGCAGAAGCTGCTGAGGTAGATATTAATACTGTAAAACCCACCATTGATGTGGTATTGCAAGCAGGCAAGCCCAATATTATTTGGAAAAAGAGCGGTCGCCAAGGTGTACATATTTATGTAGATAGAGGTGATGGCAAAGGCTATGGCAGTATGCCATATACCGATACCAAACCAGATTTTTTAGACGAATACCCACTACCTGCCGCAGGGCAAACCGCCATTTGGAAATACAAAGCCTATTACATAGAAGACGATGTAGAAATAGGGCAAGAAAGTAACGAACTGATAGTAACTGTTACGGGCAAATTATCGTAGGTATTAGCTGATAGCAAAAGCCGCTCTCTAATTTTAGGGAACGGCTTTTTTGTGGGGTAATTTTTAAGACCATATTTATTGATAAGTTTAAATAGTAGTTAAATTTGAAAAAATAAGTCCAATACTTTCAACTTAGGGAAATTAATATAGCTAGACTTGGTAAGCAAATTATATAGAACTAGTAAAAGAAAATTAAATAAAAGCACAGAGGAAAAATGATTAAAAAGAAGAACAGGGTTATAGATTTATTTTCAGGATGTGGCGGACTTTCTTATGGCTTTATTGAGGCTGGTTACGATGTTGTTTTAGGCATTGACCATTGGAAAGATGCAATTGCAACTTTTGAAAACAGCCATAAGAATTCAAAAGGAATTGTAGCTGATTTATTTATAGAAACACCCAAACAAATAAGTAAAAAAACAGGTGTCACTGACATTGATGTAATAATAGGTGGTCCACCATGTCAAGGATTTTCAATAGCAGGAAAAAGAATTGTAAATGATGAACGGAATAAACTTTATAAATCGTTTGTGAGTTTTGTTGAATTTTATAAACCACAAGCTTTTTTAATGGAGAATGTTCCTAATATTGTTTCTATGGGGCAAGGCATTGTAAAAGATAATATTATCAAAGACTTTGAAAAATTAGGTTATAAAGTCGTTTATAAAGTTTTAATGGCTTCTGAATATGGCGTTCCTCAAAACAGAAAAAGAGCTTTTTTTGTAGGAATAAGGAATAATAAAGAATTTGTCTTCCCTACATCACAAATCAAGGAATTAATTTCAGCCAAAGAAGCGATATCAGACTTGCCAGAAAAATCAATAACTGATGGAACAGGATATAATGTTATTCCAAAATCTAAATATCAAGAAGACATTCGCAAAGGTTCAAAAGGTATTTTCAACCACGAAATAACTAACCATAGTGAACAAACGGTTGAAATAATTTCTATGGTTCCTGATGGAGGGAACTATAAAAACTTACCACTAAGTTTACAAAAAACAAGAAATGTAAATATTGCATGGACAAGGCTAAATAGTAAGAAACCAAGTTTCACAATAGATACAGGACACAGACACCATTTTCATTACAAATACAATCGTATCCCAACAGTTAGGGAAAGTGCAAGAATTCAATCTTTTCCAGATAGTTTTATTTTCTTAGGAAGTAAAACAAGCCAGTATAAACAAGTTGGAAATGCTGTTCCGCCTTTATTAGCTAAACATTTAGCAATTCAACTTAAACAGTATTTAGATGTATAAAATAGAAGAACAATATTTTTTTCGACTTCATCAAGTTCGTCCTCGATTTAAAAACGATATCGAGAATGTGCTTTTGTATGTTTCAACAGAAATTTCAAAATTAAATACACTGCCATTAGACAATTTTAATGAGCAGTTATTTAATGCAATACGATTATACACTGGTAATGCAACTAAAGATGATAAAACTATAGACAACTGGCGTACAGAAATTGCGGCACTGTTTGGTTTGATAGAAGAAGATAATATTAACAAAATTTCTAAAGCTAGTGAAATTGCAATAAAACTTGCCAATGAGCAAGACTTAGTACAATTCTTTAAGTATTTCCTTTTTTATTTTCAATATCCTGGCGGACATATCAAATCTTACAAACTAAAAGAAGTTATTGATAATGGCATAAAGTTTAAACCAGCCCAATATTTTTTGAAAGTATTAGAAGCTGGTGAAAAACTTACGGGCAATAGATTTTCACTAAATAAAGCAGAAGCGACACACTTTATTTATAATGACCTAAGAGTAACAAGAGATAACTGCAATCCTGATGAAGTTGTTGAAAGAATTTTGCAAAATCGCAATAATAAAATTGATTTAGATTGGCAAGGTGATGTTATTAGGTACGCAGGTGATATTCTTGACTATATGGTGATTGCGGATTTATTAGTTCAACATGCCTCAAACTATTTTATAAATTGGAGAGACAGAGAAACAATTACTGCATTTTTACAAAGTAATCTATGGTTTTCTGAATATGATATACTCTTTGGAACAGACATTCCTGTTAATGTCTTAAAACCAATTGAAGATCATTGGTTCACTTATGTTAATACTGATTTAGGGAAAAACTTATTTAAAACTGATGTACTTAAATATTTGGGGATTGAGGAAGATGATTATAGCCAATTAATCGCCAATGCAATTTCAGATTTAGAAGAAGCCTTTGACCCTGATAATGTTAAACACACTAAAGAGATTGGGGACTTTGGAGAAAATCTTATTGTAGGTCACGAAAGCATGAGAGTTAAGCAAGGTGGTCGTGAAGATTTAATACATCTTATTAAGAAAATCCCAACCTCATTTGCTGTAGGTTACGATATTCAAAGTGTTGAGCTCGATGCTAAAAAGAGATACATTGAAGTTAAATCAACTATTAGTAGTAAATCATTAGGTTTTTACAATTTCCATTTGACCCCTAATGAATGGTCGACTGCGGAAACTCTTCGAGACAACTATTTTGTTTATCGTTTAATGATTAGTAAGCATGAACGAAAACTATTTATTTTAAAAGACCCTGTAGGAAACTACAAAAACGATATTATTAAAATGTCACCCAGAAATGGAGCTGATATAATATTCACCGAAAAATCAGGAGAATGGACCAAGCTACTAATTTGGAAAAAATAAAAGTTGCCTCACTATTTTGTGGATGCGGTGGCATGGATTTAGGAATTCAAGGAGACTTTAATTTCCTTGAAAAACAATATCCCCAATTGCCATTTGAAGTTGTTTATGCTGCTGACAATGATAGCTATGCAACTCAAATTTATAACAGCAATTTCTCACATAAATGTGAGTTAAAGGATGTAAGAGATATTGTAGCAAGTGAATTGCCTGACCATGATATTTTATTAGGGGGATTTCCTTGTCAATCATTTTCAATTATTGCTCAAAATCCGCCGAGATTAGGATATAAAGATGAACGTGGAAAATTGTTTTTTGAAATGGTTAAAGTTTTAAAAGAAAAACAACCTCGTTTTTTTATTGGAGAAAATGTAAAGGGTTTACTTTCTGCAAATGGAGGCAAAGCTTTTCCAATGATTGTAAAAGAATTTGAAAACGTAGGTTATCATATTCATTATAGGCTTTTAAATTCCTCTGAATTTGGCATTCCGCAAAAAAGAGAAAGAGTATTTATTGTTGGGTTCAGAGATTTCGACGACTATTTCAATTTTCGGTTTCCACTTCCAAATACTTTAAACGGTTCAAAGATTAAACTAAAACAAGTAATAGATAAAAAAGCAAACAAAGATGATAAATGGTTTTTTAGTCAAAAAGCTGTTGATGGAATGTTGAGAGTTCGTGAAAAAATGAACAAAGGCAGAGTACAAGATTTAGAGCAGCCATGCAACACAATTAGTTCACATCTTGCAAAAGTTAGCTTAAATGGTACCGACCCTGTTTTGATGATTGATGAACGCTATAGAAGATTAACACCAAGAGAGGCTGCAAGAATTCAATCATTTCCAGAAAGTTTTAGGTTAGACATAGTTTCAGAGAATAGACAATATAGAGCAATTGGCAATGCTGTACCACCTGTATTAATGTGGCATGTAGCAAATGCACTTAGAAAAATTTTGGTACTGTTTTAAAATGTATGCTAGTATAAAATACAAGAAACGGCGAGGAAACGATGAAAAAATTAGCCTTTCAAATTGGTAAAAGAGATGACAAAAGTTGTAAAGCATTACTCAAGAAGCTAAGTCATTTGGAAGTTGAAAAATATTGCACAGATGAATGGAAATAGTACAAAAAAGTATATGCCAAAAGAGAAGCACATTATCTCAAAAAGAAAGACAACACATATTGAAAGAAAGAATAGAGATTTTAGAACACATTTAAAACGATTAAGTAGAGAAACTGTTTGCTTTTCAAAGAAAGATGATATGCACTATGGAATTATTAAAGCTTATATTCATTACCGAAATACTGCTTAAAACGCAGCATACATTTTAAAACAGTGCCCAAATGTTTTAAGGGTTAGAAAATCAATCAACATTTTAAGTGCATCACATTTTACACTTGCACCATTAAGAGGTTGCAACAATTAATTGCGTTATTTTTTATATAAACGAAACTCCCTTTCTTTTAGCTATCATTTGCTTCACCGTTGAAATGTTTGCAGAATAATAATTTGCATCTTTTATTAATATATCTAAACTCATCAGTTCTTCTATATCTCTCAATAATGTACGTTCTGAAATATTAGAGTACAGCCTTGCTAATTCTATATTTAAGCTGGGAATTTCTTCTATTGTGAATTTTTTGTCAATCGGAACCTGTAAAGCAAATTTTCTTTTTCGCTTAAACACTTCTTTTTGCCCCATTTCTACTCCATCAAATTTATCATAAATATATTTTTGCCAAGTCATTATAAGTTGACTTGACTGTATTTTTTCTAGTGTTTTTTGTAATCCATCCCTAAATCCAATCAGTGCATATTCTATAAATTCAGACAAGTCCCTTTTTTGAAAAGCCTTATCTATTTGTCTATAATATTCCGCTCTTGTTGCATTGTAATGATTAGATAAAATATGTAATGTTATATCGGGATTACAACCTCTGGATAAAATATAGAATTCCACTAGTCTGCCAGTTCTACCATTTCCATCACCAAATGGATGAATCCACTCTAAATATAAATGAGCTACAATCGCTTCAATAAATACATCGCTAAACTGCTGTTCGCCACTTTCATACTTAAATTCTGTTCTTAGAAATTCGCAATATTTGTTTACTAAAATTGGCACATCCCTATAATCTGGGCATCTATAATTACCCACAATCACATCACTGTTTCTAAAATGTCCTGGAATTGCCGCAAAATGTTCACCAAGGTTTTTTCCAACTAATTTATGAAAGCGTAATAATAATTCTGGTGTAATTAATTGTTCCTTATTTTCATAAACCGTATCTCTAAGTAATTCATTAAACGCATCTAAAATATTTTGTACTTCAATTCCTTGATACTCTAAACTATCAGGTAATTTTTTACCTTCAATTAAATTTGAAATTTCATCATCGCTTAAGGTATTACCTTCAATTGCAGTTGTAGATTGAGCCCCTTTTTTTAAAGCAACGTTCATTAATTCTGTATAATGAGTTGGCATGATAGGCGTGTTGTTGATGGATTTTATCAAAGAAATACATTGCCCTATTACAATAAGCCCTCGTTTAGTAAAATCCCACTTCTTAATAAATTCTAGATGTGGATATTCTCTATGTAGTTTCATTTTTAAATTTTTTTCAAAGATATACAAAAAACCTTGACAAAAATGTATGGCTTTTTGTCAAAGTTTTTTGTCATAATATTTGTATTTGTTATGCTTTATTAGATGATAAAAAAGATAGAGTTTAAATAGTACACTTTAAAACAGGTTGGCCAATTGATGATATTTTGTAATTTAGGCGTTGTAATTGATTATGATAATTCCCTAAGTATGATAGATGGAATTTAACAGCTAAAACTTTTAATACTAATGTCTTTCATACAATATTCGCTTGTAGCTACATAAAAAAGCCCCGCACTAGGCGAGGCTTTTAGCTTATTTTTTGTTTTGAGTTTTATTCTTTAACTCTTGTACTTTCTTTTGGCTTTCCATTACTTGCTCGTAACGTTCTTGCCATTTGCTTTTGGTTTTTACCTTAGGCTTACTACGTGACTCTTGTATTTTTGACAAAATCTTATCGTGGTCTATTATGTAGGTTTGTATTACAAACTGTAACAGTAATGTAATGGTGTTAGATACCGTATAATACCAGGTTAAAGCCGATGGTAAACTGTTAAAGATGAACAACATCATAAACGGGAAAATATAAGGCATGTATTTCATGGCCGGATTATCCTGCGTAGGTGTGTTGCCCATATTGTACAACGATATAGCAAAATTTGTAAGTACCGCTGTAATGGTAAACAAGCTAATGTGATCGCCAAAACCTAAAGGAATAGAAAAAGGTAATTTTGCAATTACATCGTAAGCCGATAAATCATCACTCCACAAGAAGCTTTGACTACGTAATGAGATGTTAGAGTTAAAGAAGCTATACAATGCAAAGAAGATAGGAATTTGCAACAGGCCAGGTATGCAACCACCAAGTGGGTTTACGCCAGCTTCTCTAAATAGTTTCATTTGCTCCATGGTAAAACCTTGTTTATCATCACCAAATTTCTTTTTCAAGCCATCTAGTTCTGGGCGAAGGGCTTTCATTTTTGCACCGCTTAAATAACTGCCATACATTAATGGTGCTGTAAACAAGCGAATAAATAAGGTAAGCATTAAAATAGCCCAACCATAATTAGTAATAAAGCTGATAAAAAAGTTAAACACGTTTTTAATAATGTACACGTTTATAGGACGTACAAACGCATACATATCTCTACCAAGGTTTACAATCTTATCCATATTAGGTGCGGCAGACTGTAAAGTTTTATAGTCGTTAGGGCCAAAGTACAAGGCAAAAGGCACAATAGCCGTAGCGGCTGCAGGTACTGTTACGCTAAAGCTAGTATTGTTTAGCGTAGCAAGTGTATTAGTAGTGTCCTCATCTAAGCTGCGGGTCCAGTTAATATTACCATTGTTAAAGCCATTTTTAGCAATAACGGTGGTATTAAAAAACTGCTGTACCACGCCTATCCATTGACCTTGCTTTTCAAACTTGTGTTCTTTTTTCTGAGAGATATAGTCAAAATCGCCACCCTCGCTAAAGCAAATATTACTCATTTGGCGCTCGTACATGGCTGTTTTTTCAGCTTGTTTTGTTTGCCAGTTCCAAGTAATGTTAAGGTTGCCATTAGTAAGCAATTGGTCAGCACCAGTAAGATTAATGTTCCAGTCTATTAAGTAATTATTAGGCTTAATGGTGTACACATGCGTTACAACTTGGCCATTACCACCAGCAATACTAAAGCTCAGGGTTTGGCTACCATCGGCGTTTTTTACCACCGCCAAAGGCTTAAAGTAAAGGTTAGATACTAGGCTAGTGGCATTGTTACCAGTATTAATGGAGTAGCTAATATTGTCTTTAGCCGAGCCGCCAAGTACTACAGGTTTATTGTTGTAAGATGATTTGTAGTTTTTAAGTTCTACTTGTTTTACGGCACCACCTTTATTGGTAAAAGTGGCTTTAATCACTTCATTTTCTACAGTTACTAATTGCTCGGTACCAAGGGCTGCCGTAGTAAAACTACCAGCCGCAGCTAGTTTGTTTGCAGTATCTAATTTTTTTAGTTCAACAGTATCAACAGGTTTTACCTTAGCAGCTTCAATTTTTGCAGTAGAATCTGTTATTTGTTTTTGGTAATCTTGGTTTGCCTGTTGTTGTTTGTTAGTAAAATAAAAAAAGCCAGCGAAAAGTATTGCTAACAACACCATCCCAATTACCGTATTCTTATCCGAGTTCATGTCACTTTTTTAAATGAGCCGCAAAGGTAAGGGTTGCTTGCATAGTAGGATAGGTGGATTTTGAGGGGGAATTGGGTATAAAGTTGGATTACTATTAATACATTTTATTACAAAAAAATACATCGTAATAGATGATGCAACTTTACATCAATGATTTTACGTATTGCATTTATTATTGTAAAGCGAGTGAGTGCCACTCCACTCAATCAGCATCACCCGTGTTTCTATCTTGCCCTACTCGCTACCGCTTCATCGCTAATTGCACATTAATTCTCCTTTAGGGGCTTGGGGCTGCATTATCCTTTTATATTTGCCCAATGATAAAAGTGTTTTTAAAGCGCAAGATTGTGCCACGCATAGCTAATGGGCATCCGTGGGTATATGGCAATGAGATAGCGAAAATAGTGGGTGAAGATGGCAAAGTGTTAGAAACACCTGTTGCATCAGGTACTATTGTAGATGTACATTTCTTCGATAACCAATATGCAGGTAGAGGCTATATTAACCAGCAATCGCAAATAGCGGTGCGTATTCTTAGTCGCAAATGTGAAGATATTAACGACCAGTTTTTTTACAACCGAATATTGAAGGCTTGGCAGTACCGCCAAAAAATAGGCTATACCGAAAACTGCCGCTTAATATTTGGCGAAGCCGATTATTTACCTGCCTTAATTATTGATAAGTTCAACGATTACTTTGTAATACAAACCATTGCCTATGGTATAGATCAATGGAAACCTGCTATTGTAGCGGCTTTGCAAAGCATATTTAACCCCAAAGGTATTTACGAGCGCAACGATGTACCTGTACGTGAACTAGAAGGCTTGCAACAGCAAAAGGGCTTTTTATCTGCACCGTTCGATACTAATATCATCATCAAAGAGAATGGATTACAGTTTCATGTAGATATTGAAAATGGCCAGAAAACAGGGTATTTTTTAGACCAACAAGACAATCGTAAAGCCATTAAAAACATTGTAAAGGGTGCCGATGTATTGGGTGCATTTACCTATACCGGTACGTTTGAAATTCATGCAGCACATTACGGCGCTAAAAGTGTATTGGGTATAGATATTAGCGAGCAAGCAGTAGCACAAGCCAATAAAAATGCGGCTTTAAATGGCTTAGATAGTATTTGTAAATTTGAAGCCAGAAATGCCTTTGATGCCCTAAGACAATGGCATAAAGAAGAAAAACTGTACGATGTAGTAATGCTAGACCCTCCAGCATTTACCAAAAGCAGAGAAAGCATAGATAAAGCTGTTGCAGGCTATAAAGAAATTAACCTGCGTGGTATGAAGCTGATAAAAGATGGTGGCTTTTTGGTTACAAGTAGTTGTACCAATTTGGTAAATACTCGCTTGTTTTTACAAACCATAGAGTCTGCCGCAAAAGATACTAAAAAGTATATTCGGCAGGTAACATTTAAAGCACAAGCCAGCGACCATCCTATTATTTGGGGCATGGAAAATACCAACTACTTAAAGTTCTTAATAGTAGAAGTAACAAATAAATAAGTTAGTATTCGCAGATAACGCTTCATTTTAAATTGCTTTAGGCGGTATCTGCGAGACACTTGTTTAGAATAGCTTTTGTAATTGAAACTTATTCTTCTCTTTTAGTTTCTCGTCTTCATAAATTTCAAAGTGGTACCAGCCTGCATGAGGAAAGTTGCCATAATCTATGGTAAGGTCTGCTTCTTTTACTTGCTTTATTGTGTATAGTTCTGTACCATCTTCTTCGTAAAAAACTACTTTATACTTGTGTAGTTTCACCTGTGGAAAATGCATATCTACACTGCCTTTTGCATTGGTAAAAATGTACACAGAGGGCTTCCAGGTAGGCTTAGGTATATAAGGCCTAACCATAATGGCATTTTCACTTACATTAAAAATAGTGTCTTTAGTTTTGGTAGCAATAGAGTCTTTGTATTTCTTGTATTGGCTTATTTCAAGTTCAATTACATCGCTAGGTTTATCTCGGTTATAAATTTTTATGTAGCGCTTATTGTCTTTTACTTTGGATATATCATTTACAGGTTCGGTGGCGGTACTAGGCTTATTATTGGGGCTTATAGTTTTAGATGCAGAGAAGAAATAAGCACCACCTTCTAGTACATAAAATATACGGTAGTACACCTTTACACCCGCAGGCATTTTGGCATCTGTAAAGCCATTTTGCGGCAGTTCTGGCGATGCCGCTGAATAAATGGTTTTAAAGTACTTGGTACTATCAAAAGAGCGCTGTACCGCTAGTTGTACACAATTAGCAAAAGGATTGGTCCAGCTAACTAATATCTTATCTCTACCAATATCTGTTACACTAAACTTAGGTAAGGTATCCTGTGCATTTGCGGCTGTGCAGCACCACAAACCAATTAGAAATAGAGGGGTAAACAATTTCATTGGTCAAATATAAAGTTTGCAGCCATTAATCAAATACTAAACTACCTTTTGGCAGCGATAAATTGCCTTGCAAGCCACCACTGTGTATGGCCATTATTTTACTGCCTTTGGCAAAATAGCCACTTTCTATTAGGTTAAAAATACCGTATAGCATTTTAGAAGTGTACACAATATCGGTAGGTAATTGGTACGTGGTGTAAAGATGGTTCATCCAATTTAGTAAAGCTTTTGGGTGTTTGGCATAGCCACCAAAATGGTACTCATTAAAAATGGTAAATGATTTTTCGGCTTCTTTTGTGGTGAGCAAATGTGTAATTTCTTGCTGCAAACTATCGTGCTTTTTTAGTGCAGTAATGCCCATTACTTGTTGGTGTGGTGCAGCACCTTTTATTAAGCCTGCCATCGTAGTGCCAGTGCCTGTTGCGCAAGCAATGTGCGTGTAGCTATCATCAATCCATTTGTACACATCGGTTACACCTTCGGCACCAAGTACGGCATAGCCACCTTCATTTACCCAATACCAATTATTACAATGTAAACTTTGTTTTAGCAGTTCTTTATTACCATATTCTGTTCTACTTACAAATTGCAACTGCATACCCAGACTTTGTGCCTGCTGTAATGTATGATTGAGTTGCTTTGTTTCATCACCTCTTATAATGCCTACACTGTTTATACCTTCTAATTTACAAGCATAAGCAGTGGCTACAATATGGTTTGAGTATGCACCGCCAAAAGTGGCAATAGTAGTTTTATTGGCTTGCTGGCAGGCTTTAATTTGTAGTTGTAGTTTAAACCATTTGTTGCCGCTTACTACATTGTGCAATCTATCTAGCCTAAGTACATCAAGGGTTATAGGGCTTTTGGTAGATGTATTTACAATTGGCTGTACGTAAACATTATTGTATGTAATAAACTGCATAGTGGTATAAAATTAATGAAGTTATACTGGCTTTTGTTGCTACAAACATTAAATTCGCAAATTTCAAATTGAATTTTATGAAATATCTTCAAACCTAGCAAGCTAATTGATACTAGCAAAGAAGATTTGATTTATGGATATATTTAAAAGATAAAGTATGCAGATGAAACCAACCTTAGTAATTTTAGCAGCCGGCATGGCAAGTAGATATGGCGGCATGAAACAAGTAGAAGCTTTTGGTTTAAGTGGCGAAACCATTATGGATTATTCGATATACGATGCCATTGCAGCTGGCTTTGGCAAGGTAATTTTTATTATTAGAGAAGATTTTGCCGACTCATTTAAAGCCAGTTTTGAACCAAAGCTAGCTGGTAAAATAGAAACAGTGTATGTGTATCAAAAACTAGATAGCTATATTGGCGGTAGAACAATTCCCGCTGATAGAACAAAACCATGGGGTACTGGCCATGCCTTGCTTTGCTGCAAAGAAGTAATTGACGGCCCATTTGCAGTAATTAATGCAGATGATTTTTATGGCAAAGATGGCTTTGTAAAAGCGGCTGAATTTTTAAACACCAAATGTGCAG
The DNA here is from genome assembly GCA_030053925.1 of Flavobacterium sp. GTDB lineage: Bacteria > Bacteroidota > Bacteroidia > Chitinophagales > Chitinophagaceae > Parasediminibacterium. Next base: position 17,873 of record JASGCX010000005.1, on the reverse strand, counting down.
ATGACTTATATGCCGTAATTGGTTATAGCTTAGTAAATACCCTAAGCGATAACGGTAGCGTTAGTAGAGGCGTATGTGAAATAGACGCTAATGGTAACTTGGTAGGTATTGATGAAACAACAGCTATCTATAAAAAAGATGCTGAAATAGTGGCAGATATTGAAGGTGGCACCAAAACTTTATCGCCAGATACAAAAGTGAGTATGAACTTTTTTTGCTTGGGTAAAAGCTTTGTTGGCTTATCGGAAGAGCTGTTTGAGATATTTCTTGATACACAAATTGCAGTACCAAAATCTGAGTTTTACATACCTAAAATAGCCGATGAATTTATAAAAAGCGGTAGAGGTAAGGTAGAAGTAATAGCTACAGCTTCAAAATGGTTTGGCGTTACTTACAAAGAAGATGCAGAGGGTGTAAAAGCGAGTGTACATGCCTTGGTACATGCTGGTGAATATCCTACAAGCCTTTGGGGTTAATTATTTAATACACTTATTATAAAACAGCAAGGGTTTCAATTATTGGAACCCTTGCTGTTTTAGCTTATTTCCTTTTTAACCAGTTTCGGGGGTTTTGATATTGTTGTTTCTCTGTAATAACTTGAAATTCAAATTCACCCTCATTTTGAAAATTAGCACCAACTTTTCCCAAAACTGTTCCTGCTTTTACCCTTTGCCCTTTGCTTACATTTACCGAACCTAGTCTATTGTATAAGGTAAAATATTTACCATGTTTTACTAAAATGGCTTGATACTCCTCAACATCCTGCACCGAAATTACCTCACCATCTGCCACACATTTAATGGATGATCCAATATTACTGGTTATAATAAGCCCCTCATTCTTCACCTTTATTTGGCTTCGAGGTATTTTATAGATACCAAATTCACCTGTTACGGAACCTCCATCTATTGGCCAAGGAAGTTGTCCTTTATTATTTTCAAAATTCAAGCTCATGGTTAAGCCTTCTTTTGTAGATTCAAAAACACTTTCAGTTCGTTCAAAAGGTTTAGTAACAGCAACACCCGTAGTTGCATCGGTGGGCTTAGGCTTGTTGCCATTATTCTTTGCATTATTTTTGGCAATAGCATCTTGTCTTTCTTTATCCAAACGCTCTTTTTCACGTTTTTGCTCTTCAATGGTAGCTGCTTTTAGTTTAGCTAAACGTTCTTTTTCTTTACGTACTGCTTCTTCAAATTCTCGTCTAATGGCAGCTTTTACTGCATTGGCTAATTTTTGATTTTCCTTTTGACGTTTAATTATTTGCGCAGTAATATCTTTCTCTTGGTCTTTAAGCTGAGATACGGCTTGGTCTTTTTCTTTTTTATCTACCTCTAAAACTTGCAATTGGCTGCTTTCGCTTTGTAATGCGCTAGCTTTTTCTTTTTTATTATTAGCAAGCGTAATAGTTATTTGCTTTAGTAAATCTTGTGTTTTGGTAATGTTTTGCGCCTGTGTTTCTCTATTTTGGCGATAGCTTTTTAAGTAGGCCATACGTTTAATAGCATCATTAAAATTTTCAGCCGAAAACAAAAAGTTCAGATACTCGTTGCTGCCACGGTTTTTGTAAGCAAAAACAATACTCTTAGCATAGTTTATTTTTAAAGTATCTAGTTCTTTGTTAAGCCTATAAATTTCTCTTTCGTTTAAAAAAAGCGTTTCATCTAGTATTCTAACGTCTTTTCTAATATTATTGATGAGTTTTTCACGGGCTTTTATTTTGTTTTGAACCGCTTGATAGGCACGTAAGGCCGCTTTTTTATTGCCTTTAATAGATGCTAACTCGCTATTAAGATTATTAATTTCACGCTGAATTTGTTGTTGCTGCTTTTGTAATTCGTCACGTGACTGCGCATTTAGCAGACTAAATGAGAAAACAATACAGCCCCAAAACAGCAACATTTTTTGTAACATTCAACTTAACATTTAAAGCGTAAAACAAGGGTAAATTTCTAAAACCATAACGAAGGAAAATAAATTATAGCCGTTTGTAATTTTTAGATACCAAAAACATATATTTTAACGGTTCATTAAACTTATAATCTTTAAAATCTAAGTAAATATCTAATTTAGATTTTTGCGAAACAGAAATACTTCTGTACGTGGCAAAATGCAATCCATCTTTAAAGGCATACTCACTAAATGTGATGTCACATGTTCTGTTTTGCAAAGGGTCTACATCGTCAAGTTTGCTATGTGTGGGCTTAAAATCTTCATTATCTAAGGTTATTAAATGTTTAAATACTTTGCCCGCCATATTTACCAAAAGCTGTTTGTCTGTGGCTTTGTACGAAACAATATTTGATGTAATAAAAATAGGATTACCCACTAAAACATCTTGTAGCGTATAAAAATCAAAAGGTATTTGTGTAGATTCTTGCAAATAGGCAAATGAACGTTTTTGAATGGTATTCTTTCGAGTGTTTATTAAAAAAACACTATCGTTAGTTACCAAAACCTTCATTACTACACCAATAGGCGGTACAGATATTGTTGCAAATATGGCACTATCTTTTTTAATACTTAAGTGGCAAGTAACTTTTTGGCTAGTTTCTTGCCCCTCGTAGTCAACTTTTATTTTAGCATTAAAAGTGGTAAAGTCAATTTTTTTCTTTACTACTTTACTCATAATATCTCTCACAATTGCCGATGAATCTACTTTTTCGGCTTCTTTTATTACAATTGTTTGTATGGTATCTTTTTTGCTAATTGCAGCATTAATAATTTGTACCTTTTTTACAGGTTTGCAAGCAAATGCAAGTGTGGCAATAGTTGCTACAGCTAGTAAATATTTCATGATGCGAAGTTATTGTTTTCCAGTGCTACCAAAACCGCCAACACCTCTTACTGTTTCGTTAATATTTTCAACCAATACTAGTTCTACCTGTTCTACTTTTTGAAATACCATTTGAGCAATTCTATCGCCGTTATTAATGGTTTGTATTTCGTTTGATAAATTAATGAGTATTACTTTTATTTCGCCTCTATAGTCGGCATCAATTGTACCTGGTGTATTTAAGCAAGTAATACCTTGTTTTAAAGCAAGCCCACTTCTTGGTCTTATTTGTGCTTCGTACCCTTCAGGAATTTCTAAAAATAAACCAGTAGCTACTAAGGTTCTTTCTAAAGGTGCAAGTTGTATAGCGGCGGTAATAAATGCGCTTATATCTATGCCCGATGAACCACTTGTAGCATATACTGGCAGGTAGTTGGTAGAGGTATTTATAATAGGTACTTTTAGTTGCATTGGGCAAAAGTAAGTTTGAAAATGTATTACACACTATATTTGAACGAAATTTATATAACATGATGCCAAATATTAGCATCTTAAAAAAGTATTGGCAAGATATACCTAGTGCTGTGAGAAGTTTTCTTTTAAAAGCCTTGCTTTGCTTTCTTATTTGGAAACTTGCCTACCATTTGTACATAAAGCCACATCGTTTTTTTGATGTACCATTAACGCAGCAAACTGCTACTAATGTGCAGCAAATGCTACAACTAATATATCCGAAAATACATTTTACTAGTACAGAAGTTGTTGTGCGGTCAAGTGCCGATTTTTATGGTATAACCATTAGGGGTGATGCCAAGAGAATTATCACTATTTTGGATCCGTGTAATGCGCTAGAGTTATATATATTGTATATGTTGTTTATCATCTGCTTACCTAGTAACTGGAAAAGAATGTTACTATTTATAGGGCTTGGTACACTAGGTATTTATGTATTAAATATAGCACGTTGTGTTGTGTTGACAATACTAAATATGAACGGAAGTTTATACGTAGATTTTGCGCACCACTATTTATTTGCAATGGTGGTATATATAGCCATTTTTGCTGGTTGGGCACTTTACATAAACAAGAGTATGAATAATGAGACAGAATAAACCTTTTTTATTGCAACCTCAAGGGCTTGCATTATTACTTATAATAGCTGTTCCTGCAATAGTTAATCAAATGTATTCCGATAAGCCATCTTATCAAACTAATACTACTGATTTTAAGAATTTTTTTGAGGTGGGAATTGTGACAACTGTAGGTTTTATAGGATATTTCGGCCTAAGAAATCTGCAACAGAAATGGCCTCTAACTATTTGGAAAGCTACCTATATTTTAACTATTGCTTTTTTGCTAATTGCTGCCTTTGTTGAGGCCTTTATTTACAAATATAGTTACAATGGGCAGTTTAGATTTATGTCTGTAAAGCAGATGCTTTTTAGCCCAATTATTTATGTATTGCTGTTGATAATTTATACAAAGCTGACCAAAAAAAAGAGTGCTTAAAAAGCGTTCTCTTCGCCAACTATCAAGTTTTTCGCTGTCTTAATTACAATGTGAAAGTCAAGCGTGTTATTCCAAACCTCAATGTATCTTAAATCGTAGTCAACTCTCGATTGCAACATCTCTATTTCTTTAGTTTCACCCCTATTACCATTTACTTGCGCTAAACCAGTAATGCCAGGTTTCACAAGGTGTCTTAGGTTATATTCATCAATATGCTGTTCTACTTCTTCATTCATTAAAATTGCGTGAGGTCTTGGACCTACAATTGACATATCGCCTTTTAATACGTTAATAAACTGTGGTAATTCATCTAAGCTTGTTTTTCTTAAAAATGCGCCTATTTTAGTGATACGATCATCGTTTACACGGGCTTGTTTAAATTTACCATTTTCGTCTAAATGCTCACAATCGGTTTTCATTGTACGAAACTTGATGCATTTAAAAACTTCATTACCCACACCGTGTCTATCTTGTAGAAAGAAAACAGGACCTTTTGATGTTAGTTTGATGATTAAAGCTATGATAGGAAACAACCAACTAAATACCAAAACCATTAAAACCATTGAGAATAGTATATCGAAAAGTTTTTTCGTAAAATTGGTATTAATTATATTGCCTTTCTCTCTAAGATATTCATAATTCATTGGCAGTATAAATGTATTCTTAATAGACTTAAAAGTCTTGTCCATAATAGATATACTAGAAGTAACTTTAGTTAGCATGCTTTTAGAATTATATTGTTCAAAAGTAGCCAAATTATGTGACACAAACAAAGTTTGTGTATTATTTAGGACAAAGCATTTTTTAATAAAATACTTGCATACGCAGTCAACCCCTCTTGTCTACCCACAAATCCCATCTTCTCGGTAGTAGTTGCTTTAATTGAAATATCTTTTACAGTAAGATTTAAAATGTTAGCAATGGTTGCCTGCATTTGTGCAATGTATGGCTTTATTTTTGGTGTTTCTAAGCAAAGTGATGCGTCTATATTTTCTATTTCATAGCCTTCTGCTGTTATTAAATCGTAGCTTTTCTTCAATAAAATTTTGCTATCAATATCCTTAAAATCTGCGGATGTATCCGGAAAATGAACACCAATATCGCCCATACATGCTGCGCCTAACATCGCATCGCAAATAGCATGTAGCAACACATCTGCATCGCTGTGGCCAAGTGCACCTTTTGTATGAGGAATTTTAATGCCGCCAATCCATAAATCTCTACCTTCTACAAGCTGATGAAAGTCTACACCAAATCCTATTCTCATAATAATACATGTTTTAAACCAATTGGCTGTCACCAGCTTTTAAGCATGAAACAGCCAATTGGTTTAATTTATTTATTTTTTTTGACTACTTAATTCTCTGAATTGCCATCTAAATCGAAGCTAATACCAAAACGTAATGTATTTGATAATGGATTACGTGTAACGCCTTGGCCCGAAGGTACCAAGTACGAAAAATTAATACCAATAACATTGTACTTTAACCCTGCTCCAAATGTGAAATATTTACGGTTGCCTTGGCTTATATTTTCGTAAAAATAACCTGCACGAAGTGCAAATTGCTCGTTGTAAACATATTCTGCACCAAGCGATACCTGAAACTTTTTTAACTCGTTTGTAAAACTACCCGCATCGCCAAACGATGAAAAATAGCTACTAATAACGCTTTTGTTTCTATATTCTGCAAGCGATGCTTCATCAATAATAGTATTGCCCGTAGCTAAAGGTGGTGTGGGTACTAGTAATCTGTTTGCATCTAGTGCAAAAGTTACTTTATTGATTTCGTCAAATACCGTTGTGTAGGCTAAACCAATACCCAAATTTGCGGGTATGTAGTCTTTGTTATTGGCATCGTTTGTGTAGCCAATTTTTGAACCTAGGTTTGATAATACAATACCATAATTAAAGCCACCGCCTTCTTTGGTAGTACCATCGTGAAATAACGAAACATCTAATGCAATAGCAGTACCAGTTTTGTAAGTAACACCGCTAAAAGTACCATTTGCTAGGCTACTACTTATGTATCTGAATGCAGCACCTAAGCTTAAGTTTTCTTTTAATTTTCTAGAATAGCCAACATCAACCCCCAATTCTCTTGGACGAAAGCTGTTTAAAGTATTACCTGCAAAGTCGGTAAATTCAATATTGCCAAGGCTAAAATATCGCAGTGTAGCCGAAAACGCTTGGTTATCATCTAATTTATAATAGCCGGTACCGCTAGCTAAGTACACATCATTTAAGCCAAGATCTTTAAGCCAAGGTGTATAAGTAAAACTCACGCCAGATTTTGCTTTGTTAAACGGTGTTTTTGCCAAATTCCAATAACCTGCATTTGCATCAGGTGTGGTTGCAATGCCTACATCACCCATGCCACCAGCTCTTGCATCGGGTGAAATACGAAGAAAAGGTACGGCTGAACTAACAACGTTTAACGTAGGATCATTTTGAGCTTTGGCTAAAACAATTGATAAAGAAGCTACTAATAAGAAAAGTAGTTTTCTAAGTGAGATAGTTTTCATCTAACTGATTAAATTTATAGTATTAAAATAAAAAAATAATTACATGCTAGCAATACTGCTTTTAAATGTAATCAAATTAGGTATAAATTACGCCATTAACACTATTTAAAGAAGATATAATTTTTGGGTTGATTCTGCTTTGCCACTGTTTGAAGTTACAATAATACGATAGATATAGACACCTCTACCAATTTTTTCGCTGCTAAAATTATCTTTTCCGTCCCATTCTATTTCTGCGCTTCTATTTCCTACTGTATTTATGGTGCTTTTTATTTGGTGTACTAGTTTGCCTGTAACACTAAAAATGTTGATTAAAACATTCAAATTTTCGCCTGGTTTATTATGCTCAAACCAAAAAGTGGTTTTACTGGTAAAGGGGTTTGGATAATTATAAACGTGACTAATTTGCAATTGCTGTTTTTTGGCCACAGTAAATTCTATAATTATTTCGCTTGAGTTATTAAAAACATCCCAAGCTTTAATTTTTAGCGTATGCAAGCCTTCGCTTAATGTGGCAAGTTGGTACCTAATTTGCCCTTCTTGAAAATTATTCAAAGCTGCTTCGTAGTAATCATTCAGCTTGATACTGTTTTTTTCATCACCATCTACAATAGCGGTTATATCATGGCCAATACCTGTGCCTACGGTATTAATGCCCGAAGAATCTTTTAGTTTAAGTAGTAAAATAGGTGTCTCATTTGTTAAACCACCATTTACAAACTTATCATCGTTTAGGTAGGCTTTTACGGTAGGGCCATCTTTATCGCTAAAGCTAGTATTACTGCTACCGCCAATGTAAAAACTAGCGTTATAGCCTGCCGCATCTATTGTATTGCCATCATCTGCATATAGGCTTATTTTGCCTTGGCCTACTTGGTAATTAATGTCTTTAGGTATAATGCACGAAAAATAAAAATTGCCATTGCTAACGGTTGCCTTGCCTTTGTATAAAAAATTTGCTTGTTGGCTAAAACTAGTAACAGGGCTAGCTGGGTTGTTACCTTTTGTAGTAATGGTTTGCGGCTTGTCAAAAACAACTGCATTTACAGTGCCATTAAAATTACTTAAAGCATTGCCGTTTGCATTGGTAACTAAGCCGCCAAATGTGTATTTAGTAAGGGCTTTCAATGTATCGGCGTTGGTAATTGGTTGGTTGTTAATGGTAGTAATTAGCAACTTATTTTCTGGAAAAGCCAAGCGCATGGCGGGGTCGCCAAGTAGCGTAAATTTTCTATTATTGGTAATATCTGCAAATGTTTGATAAGTGAAGTTTTTGGCACGTTTTACCGCTTCGCCAAGTGTTAAATATTTACCCGTTGCATCTGGCTGTAGCGCAATGGTTAAATAATTGTTGTTGATGATTTTATTGCTAAATGCAAATACAAGGCGAGTGGTTGTCATTAAAGCAATTGCACCGTTATTGTTTTGGGTTAATAATTGGCCACCAATAGATGTTTTTGTAGGATCGTCGTAAGGAGCAAAATCGCAGGTTGCAGTAATAAATAAAGGCAGCTTGTTAGCGTTAGATATTTTGCTTAAAACATCTTGATCAAATATAGCTTCATCGGCTAGGCGTTGGTAACCGCCATGGCCTGTATAGTTAAACAATAAAGTGCCACTAAAAAGTTGATTAATGATTGCTGTATTTACGTCGGGATATCTTGCGCCGCTGCTACCGCTTACTACATTAAAAGCATCTAGGTAAATTTTGTTTTTGTTGATGTTTGCATTTACCGCAGCCGCATTTGCAGAAATCAATTCAGCATCATTTAAGTGCGTGTTATTGTCTTTATCATCTGCTACAAATGTGGCTGTATTGCGCCATGCACCTAATGACTGCTTGTTGTGATAATTAATAATCTTGTCAACCATTATTTTGGCTTCGCCAATAGTGCTTGCTGGTATTCTGCCAATACCAATATCTAGTAGGCTTACAGGGGTTGTGCTAGCAATGTCATCTGCATCATCTAGCAAGCCAAAAAAGTCATCCGATGTATAAGTAGCTAACGGGTTGATGGAGTTATTATTTTCGTAACAAGGTACTAGGTTGTTATTATTAGCTATTCTATTTTTATAGTCAAATGAGGCACTGCCAAATAGTAGCAAATACTTTGGTCTTTTGGTAGAATCTGCACCTGCTTTGTCGTAATACATTTTTACAAAATTGCGAATGGCTGTAGGGTCGCTAGCACCACTTGCAAACTCGTTAAAAATTTGTGCAGTACTTGCTACCATTACTTTGTAGCCATGCTGCTGTGTATGAAAAACTGCTAGCCTTTTTGCTTCATTAATAAGAGTAGTATGGGTAATAATTAAATAGTCAACAGGGCTGCTATTATGTAGGTTTTGATTGTCTATTTTACCAATGGCTGTTGGTGTAAAATAATTGGTGTTATTAAAAGCAATATACTCTTTTAGTGTGTGGCTAGCATTTGTAAATGCTACTTGATTATTGGCATAAACTGTTGTTATTTTTTGTGGTTGATAAATGTTAGAAACATCCCAAACACTAGTGCTATTTGTTGCGTTGCTAATGGTAAAAGTGGCCACATTACTTGGGCCTACACTTAACCAATCTCTAAAAAGCAATTGCCCAGTTGATGGAATGATAACTCCTGTTCGGCAATGCACTTCAAACCAATTGAGCCAGGCTTGTGCAGATGCATTGGCAGGGGTAAAATTGATATTGAGATTGACATTTGGCGCAGTAGATAAAAAACTATTTTGCGAAGTAACTTCTGCTGCAAACACATCTAAAAAATTACCCGAGTTGCTTGGTATGGTTATAGTAGAAATATTACTGCCATTAGCTTTTAGGGTTAATGTACTACTGCTATTCACACTTCTACCTGCAAAACTGGTTATTAAATTTACTGGTTCAGATAGTGGCAAGCCATTAACATCAACGGTAAAACTTCTCACTAAATTATTGCTACTTACATTGCTAAATTCTTCGCCATACCATTCTTTACCGCTGTTTAAAAAATTTACTAAATCATTTTCGTAATGGTAATGGTAGTTGTAAATGCTAACTGCTTGTGTGGCTAAGCCCAAAAAATTATTGGTATTAATGCGCTTGCCGTTGCCACCAATAGTGATGAAATAATAAGCTGTATCGCTGTAAATATTTTTTTGGTAGGTAAATAATTTATTGGTGCTATCTGCTAGCCACCTGTTTGGTCCTGGTGCGTAAAACAAAAAGTAATCGTTGTTATTAAAAATGCCATCACCACCGTCTACTACTTCAATGGCGTTCTCAATTAAGTCATCGTTGTAGAAGCCATTATTTTTCTCGCTCAACATTTGCCCGCCGTTGCCATATAATTTTATAGCGGCTGAAGAAATATTTGCACCCGATAACCCGTTGTTATTTAAAAATGCAATATCTACTTTGTAAATACCTGCCTGTGTAACGCCAATTTTTAAAAAATTGCCCGTTTGTAATACCGAATTTGTAGTATATACACGTTGCGCAGCCGTTTTTACAGCAGAAAAAATGTTAAAAATGAAAAAAAATAAAATTAGAGTACGCATTTTGCCAAAAATGATGTTCTTTTATCACCAAAAAAAACCAACAACCCTAAAATTAGGGATTTGATAACAATTAGTATGAAAGGCCTAAATTTACATTTTATCTAAAATCTCCTATATTCGCATAAAGCATATAATTCTACCCCAAATTTTTTATTTCAGAATCTAAATTATCACTCATGAACATGCTAACAGGAGTAAGGTGTTGTGTTTTATTGGCAGCTATAATAGGTATTTTTGCCTCATGTAACGACAGCACAAATGCAAACAAATCAACAGCAACTGGTTGGAATTATAATGACAAAAAACTAGGTGGTTTTTCGGTGCCTAAACCTAAAGACGTAAAAACTGCACCAGGCCTTTTGTTTGTAGAAGGTGGCACATTTACAATGGGTGTTGCTCAAGAAGATGTAATGGCCGAGTTTAACAATACTCAAAAGAGAATAACAGTAAGTTCTTTTTTTATTGATAAAACAGAAGTTGCAAACGTACACTACCGTGAATATTTGTACTGGCTAGAAAATACGTTTAGCGATGAGCAATACAAAAATGTACTTGACGGTGCATTGCCCGATACATTGGTTTGGCGTAGCGAATTAGCTTACAATGAACCTTATGTAGAGTATTATTTCCGTCACCCTTCTTATAATTATTACCCTGTGGTTGGTGTTAGTTGGAAACAAGCAACAGACTACTGTATTTGGAGAACTGACCGGGTAAACCAACTAGAATTAATTAAAAAAGGCTACTTAAATGCTAATGCCGTTAAAACAGAGATGAATGGCGGTGGTCAAGAAAACTTTAACACCAAATCTTACTTAATGGGCGAGTATCAGGCACAACCTGGTAAACTTGCAACTTCTAAAAGCAATCTAAAAGATGCGCAAGGTAGACCAAGAACCACGGTGCGTTTTGAAGATGGTATTTTGTTTGGTGAATATCGCTTGCCAACCGAAGCAGAATGGGAATACGCAGCTTATGGGTATGTAATGGAAAATCCACAAAAGAAAGCGAGTGATAAAACACGTGGTGAAGAACTGGTAGCTAATAAACAAATCTATGCTTGGAAAAATGACGGTTTTGATAACTTGCGTTCTACAAGAGTAGGCGCTTATCAAGGTGCTTTCTTAGCTAACTTTAAGCGTAGTAGTGGCGATAATATGGGTGTTGCTGGTGGTTTAAATGATAACGCTGCAATTCCTAGTCATGTAACAAGTTTTTTACCAAACGCTTTTGGCATTTACAATATGAGTGGAAATGTAAGCGAGTGGGTAGCCGATGTATATAGACCATTAACAGGTTTAGAAAGCGACGACTTAAACCCATTTCGTGGTAACGTTTTTAAAACTATAGATAAAAGTGGCGGCGAAGGCAATATGCGAGATAGCCTCGGTAGAATTAAAATGAAATTAGAGAACGATTCGATTTTGCAAAATCGTAGAAACTACCAAAAAGCGTATGCCTTAAACTATTTAGATGGTGATAGTTTAAGTGGTGCAAATTATGGGTACGGTATTACCACTTTAATTTCAGACAAATCGAGAGTTATTAAAGGCGGTAGCTGGAATGATAGACCATATTGGTTAAGCCCAGGTACAAGACGTTTTTTAGAAGAAGATCAAAGCAGTAGCACCATCGGTTTTCGTTGTGCCATGACGCATACAGGCGCATCGGAGGGTACAAAAGCTAAAATTAAAACTGGTAATAGCTTTCCAGAAAGAAAACCAAGAAGATAAGGTTTAGGTATATACAGCGTAATCTCGATTTATTCGAGAAAAAAGGAAACCACTCAATTTAGTTTGAGTGGTTTTTTTATCCTTGTAACTGCTGCAACGCTTTACTTTGTACTATCAATTTTTATGTATGACAATCGAACAATTATATCAGCTATATCTTCAACATTCATCTATACAAACAGACACTAGAAAGCTAAAAGATGGAGACATTTTTTTTGCATTAAAAGGGCCTAATTTCAATGGCAACTTATTTGCAGAAAAAGCACTAGAACTTGGTGCAGCGTATGCTGTAATAGATAAACAAGTAGGCAATAATACCAATGATAGATTAATACTTGTAGAGGACACACTAACTACATTGCAAGCCTTGGCTAAACATCACCGAGAGCAATTTACAATTCCATTTATAGCTATTACAGGCAGTAACGGAAAAACCACTACTAAAGAATTAGTAAGTACCGTATTAGCAACGCACTATAAAACCTACACTACACAAGGCAACTTAAACAATCATATTGGTGTGCCACTAACCCTATTAAACATTGGTAAAGATGCAGAAATGGCTGTTATTGAAATGGGCGCAAATCACCAAAAAGAAATAGCTAGCTATTGCACTTATACCTTGCCTAACTATGGGCTTATAACCAATTGTGGTAAAGCGCATTTAGAAGGTTTTGGCGGTGTAGAAGGTGTAAGAAAGGGCAAAGGCGAGCTGTACAATTTTATACGCAACAACAATGGTGTTGCTTTTATATTAAACGATTACGATTACTTACAAGATATGAGTAAAGGCATTGCCAAACGTTTTACTTACAGTACTACTAATGGTGATATTATTGGTGCTGCATTGCAAAGCGAACCTTACTTAAAAGTTGCAGTAACTAAAGGGTTGCAAGCTACTATTGCTACACAACTTGTAGGTAATTACAACTTGCCAAATGTGTTATGTGCGGTGGCTATTGGTAAATATTTTAACGTACCCGATGAGAAAATTGTAGCTGCAATTGAAAGCTATACACCAAGCAATAGCCGCTCGCAGATGATAGAAAAAAACGGCAACCATATTATACTAGACGCTTACAATGCTAACCCTACTAGTATGAAAGCGGCCATAGAAAACTTTGCAAAATTTCCATCAACAAACAAAATATTAATGCTTGGTGGTATGATGGAATTAGGTGAAGAAAGTATTGCAGAACATGCCGCTATTGTAGCACTTATTAAGCAACACAACTGGGCTAATGTAGTATTGGTAGGAGGCGATTTTAGTAAGATTGAACATCCTTTTGTGTACTTTAATAGTGCGTTAGAAGCGCAAAAATGGTTTGTTCAACAAGGCTTTAACAATGCGTATCTGCTTATTAAAGGCTCTAGAAGTATGGCTATGGAAAAAATTTTACAATAAACTGAAATGGCTATGCAACTAATGTTGCAAATGCAAAGCCTAAATGTAGCTACCTTGCATTCAATTTTACACACATGGCATACCAACTGAAAAATACCCCCAACTACATTTTAAGCGTTTTACAAAACAAATGCCCACGTTGCAGAAAAGGCTACTTGTTTACTACAAAAAATGCCTACGATTTTAAGCATAATACCAAAATGAATGAACAGTGCCCTACTTGCGGGCAATTAACCGAGATAGAAGTAGGTTTTTACTACGGTACTGCTTATGTAAGCTATGCCTTAACAGTGGCTTTTTCGGTAGCAACTTTTGTAGCTTGGTGGGTAATTATTGGTGTATCTATTAATGATAGCAGATTGTTTTGGTGGCTTGGCATTAATTCGTTTTTAATGCTTGCTATGCAGCCTTTGCTCATGCGCTTATCTAGAAGTATGTGGCTTAGTTGGTTTGTAAAATATGACGAAAACTGGCAAACATCTAAACCAAAAGATGCAGAACGTGTAGTAAAAGAACACATGAATAATTGGTAATAAACAGAGATACACTAAAAATATAGAGGCTGATTCGTAAATAAATAAAGGCTTTTAAATTGGCTTAAACAACCTCCATTCACTAAAAAAGCAATCAAAAGAAATGCTGAAAAAAGTTATTTTTCACACAGCCTTAAATGCCCTCTTCTTCATCCAACTCAATACGTCTTGTAATATCTTTTAAAGCACTAAGGCACTGCACAGCATAAGGTATCTATACCAGTTACAAACTTTAAAATGTAATTGCCTACAATATTGCTAGTAAAAAAAACCTCTTGCCATTTTACTACACTTAAGCCGGGTGTGTCATTTACCTCATCACCATCGCAAAGGTTAAGCACCACTTGCTGTATGCTAGTACTAGCTTGTGTTTGAGCTATTTGGGCAATAATATTGGTATAGCTTGCCAGGGTTACAGGCTGCCACTGCTAGCTTGGGACCTAGCTGTGCAAATACCAATGTGTAAGTGGCAATGCTTTGGGTAAAGTTGTAATAGTAATTTAGGTTAGTATTGTTGGTATTACATGTGGCGCAAGCACCCATACCTGTAACGCATTGGCAGGTAAGGCAAGTGTTGTGGTATTTGGCATTGGCTATTTGCAAGCAGCAAGTTGTTGGGTAATAAAATTGGTAAACCGATGTTTGGCAATAGCACTGTTACTAAGATAGACTGCACCTTGTATTAATTGCAAACAATTATCAGCACCACAGTTACACACAAAGGATTGGTCCATTTGCCACTGGGTAGATTGGTAGAAAAAACACAGTTCTTCGCACTCGGCTATAGGCTTTATACATACCAACTGCATTGGTGTGGTATCAAAAAATATATTGGGCTGCAACTGTGGTTGATGTATTGCAAAAACTAGGGCATTAGCGTAATATGCTTATCAATACCAACTTGTACGGTAAGATAGCTAGGCCTTGTAACAGTTTCTTTAGCATTAAATAAGCTAATTATTTCGCCTGCTGCAATAGGCTGTGCAGCATGTAGGGCGTGTTGCTGAATATTGGTATGTAATACCACCACGGCAAAACCATGATGGCTAATAATTGTAGATGTTGGTAGGGGCAATGGTAGTAATGTAGTATAAGAGTAGTACACCTTTAAAAGGTTTAACCAACTCGCTTACAAGTACTGCTTAATACCTTATAAGTCCATTAATTTATAAAGTAGCTAAATATTCCATCACTTCGCCAAGCGATTTTTTAAACGCAATATTGTTAGGTACTTTCTTTTTGTAGTGCTGCGTAAGCAAGCCCGATACAATTAGTTTACCATCAAAAAAGTGGTGGTGTGCGTTTACTAAAAACTTGTCGAAGTTAAAGTTTTGCGCCACGGCTGTAAGGTGCGTGTATAGGTGGGTAGGCTTTTTAAGGGTGGCTACAAACGCTACATCTTTTAGTGGTACATTGGCACCAAGGTATATTACTTTTACGCCCCTTGTTTTTAGCAGGTAGTAAATAAAAAGCAAGCCAAGTTCGTGGTGTTCACCTTCTGGCAAAAACAACAAGATGGTTTTATTGCTAGTAATATGCGTGCCTATACCTTCAATACCTACAATTAGTTTTTGGCGAATAAGATTGGCAACCAAATGTTCTTGTGCAGGGTTAATATGATTGGTTAACCATAAAATACCTATGCGCTCAAGAAAGGGGAAAATAATTTGTGTGATGGTTTTTTCTATGCCACTAGCTACAATATGTGTATCTAAAAGTGCCTCAAAGTCTTCTATTTTCATATCCACCATGTGGTGAATTAACTCGTTAATAGCACGTTGTTGCTGCGCCTCAATTTGCGATAGCGCTACAATTTTATCCTTCATTTCAGGATAACTCATACGGTCTATATGCGAAATTTTAAACCCATACTTGTTTAGTAGGGCAATGTTGAGTAGGGTTTTTAGCTCATCGTTAGTATAATAGCGAATATTGGTATCGGTACGCTGCGGTTTTAAAAAACCATACCGTTGTTCCCACATACGAATGGTATGAGCTTTTATGCCCGATAATAACTCTAAATCTTTAATGGTAAAGGCGTTCATGCGAAATAGAACAACAGTTTTTTGAAAAGGTTTAAACTTGGGTTGTTTGAGATGACACAAAGGTAGGGGAGTTGTCCGTAGACCGTGGACCGTCATTGCTTATTGAAACTTGCAAGTAAAAAAAATCAGCGCAAATACTTTTCATCTGTGTCATAGGTGTGACTATCTTACTAACTTTAACACTAAAACCACACCATACATGAAAGCAATATGCACCTTATGCTTACTCTGCACCATTGTTGCGGTAAGCAGTTTTACACCTACAAATGATACTGCAAAAGACAAACAACTTATAGCGGCTATGCTAGATAGCTTTAACGTGGCAGCGGGCAAGGCCAACTATCAGGCCTACTTTAACTTCTATACAAGCGATGCTATTTTTATAGGTACCGATGCTACAGAACGCTGGGATAAACAGCAGTTTATGGTATGGGCCAAGCCTTATTTCAACCGTGGTAAAGCATGGAATTTTAAAGCCTTAGAGCGCCACATTTACCTAAATGCTAAAGGCGATTTTGGCTGGTTTGACGAACTGCTACAAACACAAATGAAAATATGCCGAGGCTCGGGTGTGGTAATAAAACAAGGCAATACCTGGAAGGTGCAGCAGTATGTACTATCTATGACTATACCCAACAGCAAAGTAGATAGCATTGTACGTATAAAAGCACCTATAGAAGATGCGCTAATGCTACAATTGGCTAAATAATATCGTTGGCATCAATCCCTACCGTAAAAACAGCTACGTTTTTTTACTAACGATTAATACTGAGTGCTGAGACAATTGCTTGTAAAGACCGGTTTAAGCAATGGTGCTTCTCAAAGTCTTTACTAGTGAGGCTTCTATCTCTGTTAAGGCATACGAGATGGTTTTAGGAACATAGTAAGCATCGGCAGAAAAATTTCTGTTTCGCCACTTAGAAACTGTTTGGGTAGAGGTGCCAAATTGGGCAGAAAGTTCTACATTGGTTGCCCGATGGTTTCGCTGAATTTGCTACCGAATATTTACATTGGTAACAGCATTGGAATGGTAAACTTGTTGCCTGCTATTTTTATTTATAGTAAAATAAAAATATCTAACTTTTTACCTTCAAGTCCTTGTGGCTGCGTTTGGGCTACGCCACAAGAACTAGAATATGCCATCAACAATGTTGCGAAACTATACACGATTGTAGTTTCAGTTGGTTACAGTTTGTAACCGACTCATTACCTTCTTTTTTTAGCCTGTTTTTTAATACTTTCCAGTAGTTTCTTGCCCTATCTACGGTAGGTTGGTCGGTTAAAATGCCTACTATATCTACAATACTGAAATACCATATTTCTTTATTGTCATCGTAGTGGCTACGAACTTTTTTGCTTTCAAATAATTTTATGTTACTCATATTTTTTAAATTATTTCTTACAAACTTTTATTGATTAAACCTATAATGTCCTTGCTACGAGTATCTACCAATAGCATCCTTTGCCTAACTGCATTATCAGGCTTTTGATACCATTCGTAAAAATCTTGTATTACTTCTACTTTCTCTTTATCTGATTTTAATGTATCAATAGGTTTTGGATTTATAAATTGCAGTACATCTATACCTACCTCTTTCATATGCTCCTCAAAATACAACTCATACACCATCATATTGAGTATGTCTTCAATGTGAGAAGCAATACGGGTGTTATCGGTGTGGGAAAGAATATTTTCAGTGTTTGGTTTATATAAAAACATTAAATACTCAGAAATAATTGAAACAATAGTTACTACTCACCCTTTTTTTTTAAGCATACTCAATATTTTTTGATTTTTTACGTTTTATATTTATCGAA
>JASGCX010000065.1:4134-23157 GCA_030053925.1 Flavobacterium sp. | reverse complement strand
AAAACCTGACGGGTTTTGTAAGTAACCAATGTTTGTGTGCTGTGTTTTTAAGTTTTGTGTTTATGTTCTGAGCATAAACCCGTCAGGTTTTAAAAACCTGACGGGTTTAAAGACGGGTTTAAAAACCTGACGGGTTTTTATGACGGGTTTTGTAAGTAACCAATGTTTGTGTGCTGTGTTTTTAAGTTTAGCATAAACCCGTCAGGTTTTAAAAACCTGACGGGTTTAAAGACGGGTTTAAAAACCTGTGCCTCAGTGGCAAATAAATAATCTTCATTATGACGTTAGGCTTATTTCTTATCCCAATCATTTCTGCATTTATTGGCTGGTTTACCAATTGGATAGCTATTAAAATGCTATTTCACCCACGTGAACCCAAAAAAATACTAGGCATTACATTGCAAGGTATTTTTCCTAAAAACCAAGCACAGTTTGCAGCCAAACTAGGCAAATTGGTAGGCGAAGAATTGTTATCGTTTAAAGATATTGCCGGAAAAATTACCAACCCCGAAAACATAGAAAAGGTAATGCCAATGGTAGAAACCCATATTGACCATTTTTTACGTGTGAAATTAGCCGAGAAAATGCCTGTTATAAGCATGTTTATTGGCGAAAAAACCATCACAGAACTAAAAGGGGTATTTATGGAAGAACTAAAAACCCTGTTTCCTACATTGATGGAAAGCTACATCAATAATTTACAAAACGACCTCGACTTAGCGCAAATTGTTACCCAAAAAGTGGCAGCATTTTCTAGCGATAAACTTGAGGAAATACTTAACAGCATAATGAGTAAGGAGTTTCGCTTTGTAGAAATTATTGGTGCTGTATTGGGCTTTATTATTGGGCTTTTGCAAATAGGCATTACACTACTTAAGCTTTAATTCACCGATAAATAGCCGGTTATAGTAGCCCCAAGGGCAACAAAATCCATTCAAATTTGGCTTTATACCGTTCGTATATAAGCCACTAAATGCGTGGGTTATAGGGCGCAACTTCGCACCATATTATTTAGAAACACATGAACAAGATTTTTATTTTAGGCATTTTATTAGTTAGCACATTTATTACCCAAGCACAATTTCCTGGCGCTGGTAGAGCAGGTGGTGCTGGTAGAGCAGGCGGGCAAAACGTAAACATTGGGCATTTATACGGTAAAATTGTAGATAAGCAAACCAATAAAGGTATTGCTGGTGTATCGGTACAGTTGTGGGGCAATAAGTTTGATACCGTTAGCAAACAACTGAAACAAGCCATTTTAAAAACAGTAATTACCCAAACAAACGGCGATTTTAGCTTAGAAGGCTTATCAATTTTTGGTAATTTTAAAATGAAATTATCGGCTGTAGGTTACAAAGCCACAGAAAATACCGTAAGTTTTGGTATTAAATTTCCTGCCGCAGGCACTCAGCCCGATTTTGCCGCTATTCTTGCGGCTGCCGATAAAGACCTTGGCAACATTAAATTAGAACAAGATGCCACGCAACTACAAAGCGTAACAGTAACAAGTACCTCGAAGCCATTATTTGAACTTGGTATTGATAGAAAAGTATTTAACGTAGATAAAAACTTAGTAAGTACGGGCCAAACAGCTACCGAAATAATGAAGAGTATTCCTTCGTTAAGTGTAGATATTGATGGTAATGTAACGTTAAGAAACGCATCGCCAACCATTTTTGTTGATGGCAGACCAACCACTTTAACTTTAGACCAAATACCTGCTGACTTAATTGATAAAGTAGAAATTATTACCAACCCATCTGCCAAATTTGATGCTAGTGGTGGCGGTGCTGGTATTTTAAACATTGTATTAAAGAAAAACAAAAAAGTAGGTTACAACGGCGGTATTAGAACCGGTGTAGATAGCCGTGGTAAGTTTAATGGTGGTGGCGATTTAAACGTGCGTCAGAATAAATTGAACTTCTTTTTAAGCGGTATTTATAACCAACGTAAATCTATTGCTACCAACCTTACAGATAGAAACGATTTTGGCACTAAACCAAACCAAATTCATCAAGATCAAAAAAGCACTACCGATGGTTATTTTGGTTTCTTACGTGGTGGTTTAGATTATTTTGTAGATAACAGAAATACCATCAGCATTGCTGCTAACTACAATAAAGGGCAGTTTAACGGTGAGCAAGACCAACAAGTTGACTCTACTTTCAGCGGTGTTTACAAGTCGTACAATTTAATCAACAGTAATTCAACTTCTATCTTTAAAAACTTTGGTTCATCTTTAAGTTTTAAACACAATTTTGAGAAGAATGGCCATAATATTAGTGCCGATTTAAACTACAATTACAGCACTAACAGCAACAATTCGTTAATAAATACACAGAACTACTACCCTTTAAGCATTAACCCAACTAAAGCAGCAATTAAGCAACAAACTTTAGGTAATGGCGACAACAAGTTTTTTACTGGCCAAATAGATTACGAGAACCCATTAACAGAAAATACGAAACTTGAACTTGGTGCTAGAGCCGCTGTTAGAGATTATAGCAACCAAAATAACCAATATTTCTATAACCAAACTACTGGCGTGTACGATTATTATTCTTTATTAAGTTCTAATTACAAATACACAGATGCCGTTTATGCTGCTTACGCAAATATTAGTTGGAAAGCGAAGCAATTTAGCTATCAGTTAGGTTTACGTGCAGAAAGTTCTGATTATAAAGGCAATATGATTTCTGCAACCACGGGTAAAGATTCAACGCCTTTTAAAGTATCTTATCCTTTTAGTTTCTTTCCAAGTGCGTTTGTCACGTATAAATTAACTGATAAACAAGACTTACAATTAAACTATTCACGTAGAATTAACCGTCCTAATTTCTTCCAGTTAATTCCATTTATCGATTACTCCGATCCATTGAACTTGAGCAATGGTAATGCGAATTTAAAACCAGAATTTACCAATTCGTTTGAGGTATCTTACAATAATGCCTACAAGAAAAATGCAAACTTGTTAGTTACAGCATACTTTAAACAAACTGACAACTTAATCACTCGTTTTCAATACAAGGATAAAAATCCTGCGCCACAGCTTACCACTGCCGATAGTGTGGTATTTAACACATACATTAATGCTAATAACAGTATTTCGTACGGTTTAGAGCTTACCAACAAAATGCCTGTAACAAGCTTTTGGGATTTAACTTTAAACGTAAATATTTACAATTCAAAAATCAATTCTACCAATGTAAGCAACGGTGCTAGCAACGAGCGTGTAAGCTGGTTTGGTAAAATGAACAATAGCTTTAAATTGAAAAAAGGTTATTCTATTCAATTTAGTGGCGATTACAGAGCGAAAAATGTATTGGCGCAAGGTGGTGGTGGTGGAGGCCGTATGGGCGGCGGCGGTGGCGGTTTCTATATGGGTGGCGGCTCTCAGTCTACTGCACAAGGCTACAACTTCCCTAGATACAGCTTTGATTTAGCTATACGCAAAGATTGGACTTGGAAAAATGGTCAAAGCGGTTCATTAACCATTAGTATGGATGATATTTTTAGAACACAATTGTCTAAAACCTATTCAGAAAGTGTTTATTTCAATCAAATAAGCGAAAGAAGAAGAGACCCCCAAGTGTTGCGAATTAACTTCAGCTACCGTTTTGGTAAGTTTGATGCAACATTGTTTAAACGAAAAAACACCAAGGCCGATCAAAGTGGTGGTACAGAAATGATGCAAGGTGGTAACTAATTAAGCGGTTTAGTAAGTATAAAAAACAAAAGTGGCTGTCTGGTAAATACGTTTTTTCAGAATTTCTTTGGCTAAATGTTGGATAACCGAGTTGGTTTAAGTAAATATGAGAGCGTTCAATTTATTTATGAGACAGCCTCTTTTTTTGTGCACCTAACAGATTAAGCCTTTAATTGAAACAACGCAGCAAACATACTATCTGCTTTTTTATTGTAACCTATCAATAGTTCTTGCTTTATTAATACTAAAGCAGGGTTTTGTTGCAAAATAAAATCTACCATTTGCTCATTTTCTTGCTTAAATACCGAGCAAGTGATGTATAAAAAATAGCCATTAGGGGCTAAAGATTTTAACGCATTGGTGGTTATTTGTTGTTGTAATTGTTGGTATTTGGCAATATTGTTTTGCTTAAAAAAATACAATTGTTCTGGTGTACGCCCCCAAGTACCGCTACCGCTACAAGGTGCATCGCAAATAATGAGGTGATAGTTGATGGTAGATGGTTGATGGTAGGCGGCTTCGCCATAACCTGATTTGAATGACCGATTACCGATGCCCAATGACCTGGCGGAAGCTAAATCTTTTACAAATACATTGTAAATAGGTACACCTGCTTTAGCCAATCTATTTTTTAAATTCTGAATAATTGAAGCCCTAATATCGCTAACAGTTAGCCGTATATTGCCCAATATATCTGCTGCTAAAATAGACTTTCCACCACTAGCAGCGCAGCAATCCCAAATAGCCATTGCCGATTTTTTATTTGAAATTTTAGATGTAGCAACCAAGGTTAAAAACTCGCCAATGCGTTGAGAAGAATAATCTTGCACCACTACTTCTCTGTTTATTTGTAGCACTTCTTCTATTTTAGCATTGTTGGGCAAAGCCAAGCAGGCATCATGTAACAATTGATACGTAATATTAGCAGCAGTTAATTTACGCAATACCTTTTCTTGTTGCGTGGGCCTTATGCGTAAAAAAACCTGTGGTTGTATCAAATGCGATAGCGAAAAGGCTGTTGCATCAATCCCTTTGCTTAGTTCATTTACCAAAGGAAAACACTGCCCTACATTAGCAGCCGGGTAGATTGTTGCAATAAAAGCCAGTTTGTTTGGCAAGTTTTCGGTGAGTAATGGTTGCCATTCGTTAGGAAAAATGTAAGCATAGCTACTAGCTTCGTCACTCGATAAAAATATAGCTATTTTAATGGTTTCTTCTGCTGGTAAATTGGCGCAAGCACCTGCCAAACGGTAATAGAGAAAGCAGAAATGGGCAATAAGTTTTCTGTCTTTACCACCATATTTTTTATTGGCTGCAAAAAACTGTTTTAAGTAATTGCTCAACGGAACTTCGCCATTGTAAGCAGCAATAATACTTGCGGCAGAGGTTATATGTTTATGAATGTACTTCATGTATTGGTAATAATAAAGCCGCTGAGACAACTCAACGGCTTTACAAAAAGTATTGTTTTGAATGTTTATTGGTAAAACAAGGTAGATTTTGTAACAAGAGCAATACCATATCTAGTTGCAGTAATAGTTGCATCTGTAGGATAGCCATTAGTATTATAGTTAAACGCAAAAACTACCGAATAACTATTTAAAGGTACAGCAGGATCATTGCTATCATATTTTATAACATTGTTAGTACCATAAGCAGATGGGCCCAGCGAAAAAAATGCATCATTACCTAAAGCCAATGGCGATTTTTTACTATCGTGAGCAAATATAAATTCTGCCACCAATACTGCTGATCCTGTTGTATAAGAATAAGTTTTAGCAGAAACAATATTATTACCGCTTGCATCATATATAAAGTCTATACTACGGTTAATATCATAGACACTTGTAAAGAAGCTTGTAGTGTAAGTAATTTGCCTTGTAATTTTACCACCTGTATATACCAACACTGTACTGTCATTAAAAACAAAACCAAACAACTTTTGTGTACTAACTGCGTAATCAAAATTATTAGAGCCTGTTGGATAATGAATAGTAGACTCTATAGTGTCGTAGCCGCTCGAATTTAAAGAAACTGCCGAATAGCCGATTTCTGTCAACTTAACTACATTACCACTTGAGTTTCTAGTATAAATAGTTGTGTTATCTATCTTTGAAAGGCTTGAAGTACCAACAGTTTGCGATTTTATTAGTTTTTTAGAAGCATCATAAGTATATAATGCTGTTGCGGTATCTGTTAATGATATTGATACCGCTTTCACCAACAAAGTACCAGTTGTGGTTCCACCACCAGGTGTAGAGGGCGTGGTTGGTGTTAATATTAAATCGTTCCACTCAATACTCTTTTGGCAAGAAGTAAAACAAAATAGTAACAGGCAAGCTAATATAAAATGGTTGCTTCTCATAAAAAAAAATTTTGGAATAAAGATACTTATAATTCTAATAAAGTTTTCACTGGGTCTTTACCAATTAGTAACAATTCTGGTTTTTCTAATAATTCCTTCACTCTTACTAAAAAGCTCACACTTTCTCTACCATCAATTACGCGGTGGTCGTAGCTCAAAGCAACATACATCATTGGGCGCACCTCTATTTTTCCATCAATCACCATAACCCTATCTTGAATTTTATGCATACCCAAAATAGCACTTTGTGGCACGTTAATAATTGGTGTACTCATCAAACTACCAAATACACCACCATTGGTAATGGTAAAAGTACCGCCTTGCAAGTCTTCAGCCGTTAATTTGCTATCTCTAGCTTTAGCAGCCAATAGTATAACCGCTTTCTCTATTTGGGCCATGCTTAGGCTTTCTACATTTCTTATTACAGGTACTGTTAAACCTCTTGGTGTGCTTACGGCAATACTTATATCAGCATAGTCGTGGTATTGCAAGCTATCACCATCAATGTAGGCGTTTACAGCAGGCCATTCGCTCAATGCAATGGCAGATGCTTTTGCAAAAAAACTCATAAAGCCCAAATTTACACCGTGGCTTTCTTTAAATTTATCTTTGTACAATTTTCTTGTAGCCATAATAGCTGTCATATCAACCTCATTAAATGTGGTTAACATAGCAGTGGTATTTTTTGCTTCTACCAATCTACGGCTAATGGTTTTGCGTAGGTTGCTCATTTTTTCTACACGCACATTACGTGTAAATAATTCAGCACCAGCAAATGTTTTTTTACCAGGATTATTTAGTGCATCCAACACATCATTTTTTAATATTTTACCACCAAAACCACTTGGCGTAATTGAACTTGCATCTACTTTTTTATCAATAATAATAGCCGATGCAACAGGTGTTGCTTTAATATCGGTTGCTGGTTGTTGGTTACTGGTTGCTGGTTGTTGGTTGCTGGTTGCTGGTTGCTGGTTGCTGGTTGCTGGTTGCTGGTTTACTTCTACTGATGGTTTTTCAGCCGTTTCATCTATTTGTGCTAATACCGAACCAATTAAAATGGTATCGCCTTCTTTAGCCAATTGTTTCAACACACCTGCTTTTTCGGCGTTCACTTCAAACGTTGCTTTTTCACTTTCAAGTTCAGCAATCACTTCGTCACGCTCTATGTAGCTACCTTCTCTTTTCGTCCATTTTAACAAGGTTACTTCACTTATCGATTCGCCTACGGTAGGCACTTTAATATCAATCATAAAAATTCTATTGTGTAGTTATGTTTTCTATTTGTTGCTAGCTTTTTTACTGCTATCTATAGCTTTCGGTATGTTCGTTCTTATTGCTATTCAGCTTTTCGCACTTTGTTATTCTGAGGAACGAAGCATCTATCTTAATGAGATGTTTCCATCGTAAGAATGACAACTATATACTAAACGCTGTATCTATAATCTCTTTCTGCTCTTGTATATGCACTTTAGCATAGCCAGTAGCTGTTGCAGCACTTGCATGGCGGCTAATGACACCAAAGTTGATAGATTTTAAATTCGTTTGCAAAAACGTAGCAGCACCCATATTCAATGGTTCTTCCTGCACCCAAAACCACACCGCTTTACTGTATTTTTTATACAAAGCCTCTAATTGGTTGTAAGGTAAAGGATACAATTGCTCTAACCTTACAATTGCAACATCTGTTTTGTTCTCTTTTTGTTGTCTATCAGCTAGTTCAAAGTACAATTTACCTGTACAGAACAATACTTTTTTCACTTGGGTAGCATTGGTAACAAAAACATCGTCTATCACTTCTTTAAAACCACCATTTGTAAAGTCATTAATGTGGCTATAGGTATCAGGGTTGCGTAAGTTGGCTTTTGGAGAGAAGTTAATTAATGGTTTTCTAAAGTTCCAGGCTAGTTGGCGGCGCAACGAGTGGAACAAATTAGCCGCAGTAGTTACATTGGTAATTACAATGTTCAATTCGGCACACATTTGCAAAAAACGCTCTAATCTTGCGCTACTATGTTCGGGCCCTTGCCCTTCGTAACCATGTGGCAATAAAATAACTACACCGTTTTGGCGTTGCCATTTTTGCTCACCAGCAGTAATAAATTGGTCTATCATGGTTTGGGCGCCATTACAGAAGTCGCCAAATTGTGCTTCCCAAATTACAAGCGCATTTGGGTTTGCCAATGCATAACCATATTCAAAACCAAGTACACCATACTCACTTAAAAGCGAATTGTAAATTCTACATTGGGCTTGTGTATTGTTAAAGTGGTTTAAGCGATTGTATTCTTCGTTGGTATCTTCATCTCTTAATACCGCATGGCGGTGACTAAATGTACCACGCTTCACATCTTGACCACTCATTCTCACAATATTACCTTCAAGTAATAAAGATCCATAAGCCATCAATTCGCCAGTAGCCCAGTCAACTTTTTGTTCACCTTCAAGCAATTTTACTTTATCTTGAATCAATTTTTCTACCTTTTTTAAGGGCTTAAAGTTGGCAGGCCATTTCATTAAACCATCAAATAACAGTTTAGCAGTTTCAGCAGAAATGGCAGTTGTTGGTGAACTTTCAAAATCGGCTTGTGCAGCTTTTTTCATTTCTAACCAAGCCAATTCTGGTTGCTGATATTTGTAAGGTGAGGGATGTTGCTTCACTTCATCTAGGCGTTCTTGCAAGTCGGCCCAGAATTTTTTTTCCATTTCTTTTGCTAGTTCTTGTGCATCGGCTTCGCCATTTTGCAATAAATATTGTACGTATTGCTCTCGTGGGTTAGCATGTTTGTCAATTAAGGCATACAATTGAGGCTGTGTATATTTAGGATCGTCGCCTTCGTTGTGGCCGTGTTTGCGGTAGCAAACCATATCTAAGAATATATCGCTATTAAACTCTTGACGGTAACGAGCCGCAATAGATGCGCAACGCACCACGGCTTCAGCATCGTCGCCATTTACGTGTAATACAGGTGCTTGCACCATTGATGCAATTGAGGTGCAATAATCGGCACTTCTAGCATCTTCAAAATCGGTGGTAAAGCCAATTTGATTATTAATAACATAGTGAATGGTGCCGCCGGTATGATAGCCTTTTAAGCGACACATTTGCAATACTTCATACACAATACCTTGACCTGCTACAGAGGCATCGCCATGTATTAATATTGGTAAAATTTTGGCGCAATCGCTTTTGTAAAGCACATCGGCTTTCGCTCTTGCAAAACCAACCACCACAGGGTCTACCGCTTCTAAGTGCGAAGGGTTAGGCATTAACTTTAGGTGAATGGTTTTATTATCAGCAGTAGTTACTTCACTACCATACCCCATGTGGTATTTTACGTCGCCGCTACCCATGGTTTGATCTATTGTAGCAGTTCCTTCAAACTCGGTAAATATTTGTTCGTAGGTTTTACCCATTATGTTTGCTAAAATATTCAAACGGCCTCTGTGAGCCATGCCTATTACTACTTCTTCTACATCGTTATTAGCAGCTACTGTAATAATTTCATCTAAGGCGGCAATAGTTGTTTCGCCACCTTCAAGCGAAAAACGTTTTTGGCCAATATATTTTGTGTGTAAAAATTTTTCAAACATCACACCTTGATTCAACTTATCAAGTATGCGTTTCTTTTTTGACAATGCAATTGGCTGAATGAAGTTTTTTTCCATTTCAGTAATTAGCCAATCTATTTTCTTTTGGTCGCTTATGTATTTAAACTCAACACCAACATGGGTTGCATATACTTTTTTAAGATGCGCCAAAATATCTTGTAACGTAGCAGCGCCTAAGCCCAAGATATTACCTGCCTGAAAAACGGTGTTTAAATCAGCATCACTTAACCCAAAAAATGGTAAATCTAAATTAGCGCCTCTGTCTTTTCTTTCTCTAATAGGATTTGTTTTGGCTAATAAATGCCCTTTATTTCTATATCCAAGTATCAATCGATGCACTCTAATTTCTTTCATCCAATCGGCATCTGCACTTGCAGCATTTGCAACTTGACCACTAGCTACAGCCGAACCATTAGTAACTGCAAAATCAAAACCTTCGAAGAATTTTTTTAACTCAAAATCAACGCTGTTGGGATCTTTTACAAACGCTGAATACAGACTTTCAATATAAGATGGGTGAGAATTGGTGATGTACGAGAAATCTTTCATTAGATTCGTTTATTCTACTGTATAAAAAATGATGGCAAATATCGTGTATTGCATGTATAAACCAAGTAGTAATTACAGGTAATATCCACAAATTTTAGAACTATTTATTTTTGTAAAATTAGCAGAATAAAAAAAGATGCCAAATTGTTTTGAATATTAATCAAATGCCCTTACATTTGCGTTCCGTAAAAATTTAATTGGAAACATGGCAAATCATAAAGCTACTAAAAAAGATACAAGACAAGCGGCAAAACGTAGAGATCGTAACCGTTATTATGGTAAAACTACTCGTAATGCTATACGTGATTTAAAATTAACTGAATCTACTGCATACACTGAAAAATTACCTAGCATTATTTCGATGATTGATAAATTAGCGAAAAGAGGTATCATTCATAAAAATAAAGCGGCTAACTTAAAAAGCAAATTAGCGAAAAAAGCGGCTGTTGCGGCTTAATTCATTCACTATATCATTTCAAAAGCCGATTAGAAAATTCTAATCGGCTTTTTTGTGTTTTATAGTTTTGCTGCCGATAACTTAAAAAATTTTTGTGCATTGCAGCCACTGCGGCAGTAATTAAAATTTTACAGTTGGGCATTTTATGGCTTTACCATTACCGCCATAAATACCACTTTTTACTATTGATATTTCGTAAGCCCCTTGCCTACCGTTAAAACTTCCTAAGCTAGAAGTAGTAACATCGTAGTTAAAAGTTACTTTCATATCGTTTACTTGATAGCCAATCATAGGAATAATTGCATCGGTATTTCTGTAATAAGCACCAAATAGTAATTGTTGTGCACCACCATCGCCACTTAAATTTCTATTAGCATTAATACCAATAACGGTTTCGGTTGCATTGGCAGATTGACTGACATAAACATTGGGATTTACAATCCAATTATCATCTATTTTAAAACTACCGTTTAAAAAAGTTGTAAAACGAATGGGTACTCTTGTATCTACGGTATTATTAGGCGCAAAAAAACTTTCTTCGGGGCGGTTAATATGCGAGGCACTAATACCAAAATTAAAATAGGCTTTGCTAGAAAAAAATAAAGCATAATTTAAACCTACTTGTAAATCGAAATAACCTACACCACTGTACACAAACGATTCGCCGGAACCAACATTTACATCGAAAAATTTACCGTTCCATTGATTATCAAATGAGAGTTTATTAAGGTTAATACGTTTATTTACAAACCCAATATTTGCCCCAAAACTTAATAAACTTGAATAACCTAGCAATTGATGATAAGCCGCAGATATATAACCTTGTGTGCTTGTAAGGCTGCCTGTACCTGCTTCATCTTTATACAACGTACCGCCTAAACCTACCCAACCATTCTCAAAGCGATTGTTAAACAACTGCACATCGCCCCACAAACTCATGGTTTTATAGGGATTATTAATAACACTAGCCCACTGGTTTCTGTAATTACCACCAATTCTATAATCGTAATTGGGGTTAAAACCTGTATTAGCCGGATTTACTAAAAGCGGCGCATTGAAGTATTGCGAAAAATGCAAGTCTTGAGCTGGCAAAGTACTTGTAACCATTAGCAATACTGCCAAAATGATATGTTGTAAATGCTTTCTCATCGTAATAAAGTTATGTCACCTGTTTTAGAATATTTTGTACCATTACTAAATTCAACTTCAAGTGTGTAGGTGTACACATCTTGAGCTTGCACATTGCCTTTAAATTTGCCATCCCATCCTATTTTTTGGCTGCTACTGCGAAACATCAAAACGCCCCATCGGTTGTAAATGCGCCAATCCATTTTTGTAATACCGTAGCCTTTTACAAATACATTGTCATTTATACCATCACCATTTGGTGTTAAAGCACTTGGCACATCTAATAAAGGCACTGTAATAGCTCTCACATTTTGGCAAGAAGTATCTTTACAACCAGACAAATTAGCCGCAATTAAACAGGCATTGTAAGTGTTGGTAGCGTTGTAAATATGACTTACTAACGCACTGATATTATTGGTGACCAACGAATCGCCATCACCATATAGCCATTTGTAGCTACTTGCTACGCCAATTGAATTATTAGTAAACACAACCGCAGTATTAGCTTGTGGAGGATTTGGACTAAAAGTAAATGCAGATATAGGCTTACCACTTACAGTAATGGTAAATGATGTACTATCAATTTTATTACAAGTATTGGCATCTACAACCGACAATTTAATAGTATAGCTACCCACACCATTGTACAAATGTGGTGGAGGATTTACACCTACATAGGTTGTACCATCACCAAAATCCCATGTAAAAGTTTCGCCTGCAAGCGATGTATTAGTAATTACTGCTTGATACGGTGCGCAGCCAATAGCAGGCGTGCTGAACTGTGCTTTTACATTGGCGGCAATGCGCAATTGAAGCCTTATTGTATCGGGATAATTACAATAGTTGGTATCTCTTAAAATAAGCCCAGCATTGTAAGTACCTGCTGCTGGATAACTGTGTTGAAACGAACCTACACCAACTATTTGTTGCGTACCATCGCCAAAAAACAAGGTAAAGCTATTATTGCTAAATGGCTTGCCCACAGGGGCTATAGAAGTATTATCAAACTGGTAAGACAATGCATTACAAGGTGCTAATTTAGTGGCATTTAAAGCTAAAGTAGCGGCATCATTTCTTACTCTAATGGTTACGTAAGAGGTATCAGAAATATTACAGGTAGATGAATCGATTGAAATTAATCGCACACTATAATTACCTACAACTGTATAAGCATGCTTAATATTGGGTATTGTAGTTGTTTGTTCAGGAGAGCCATCACCAAAGTTCCACACGTAGGTTTTGCCCAAGGCCAATGTGTCTTTAAATTCTACTTCGGTAAATACACAGCCTGTTTTTCTATTAGCCATACCTTGTATAGAAGATTGCACACCTGCACCTACACCAGAGAGATTGAATGCAATTTTTATAGCAGCTAAGTTGCAAAAAGTAGCTGAGGGTTTAGTGCTAGCAAACGCCCCACCACTAGTAGGAAATGCGTTACCTACACCTGGATTGTCATCATAACAAGAACATAATGATTGGTAAATGATACCATTAGCATCAAAACGACTTGTACCACCATCAACATGCTCGCCATAGCCACCATTTTGCCCAAAAAAACTACCATACAATTGCTTGGTAGCATTTCTTTCCATTACAAAAAAATAAAAATCACTACCATCACCAGTTTTTTTAATCGCATCGGCAGTTATAGGCAGCCCATTAGTACCAGCACCTGCATATTTAAAATTAGTATTTGCAAAACCACCCCAACCAGAAACGTACACATTTTCACATCTGTCTACAAGAAAAGCAGTGGGTGAAATATTAGGGGCGGCTGTGTTTGTACCAAACACAGTTGAATAAACATAAGCAGATAAATTAGGCTGCAACTTAGAAATAAACTGCTTGCCCCCATTTTGTACAAAAGCAACATTGCTAGTTACCACCCACGAACCAGTGGTAGTACCCATTACATAGGGGTAACCATATTTATCAAACTGAATACCGTACACCACATCGGCACCACTAGTACCTAGGTATGTATTTTTTAGCAATTGCGTACCAGTACTATTTAAAATGGCCACAAAACCATCACAATCACCACCTGAATTAGTTGTATTTAATACTCCCGTTTTATCACCAGGAAAATTGGTACTTGCTGTACCACCTGCCACATAAATATTTCCATTTGAAGGATTAATAGATAGTACAAAAGCTGCATCATCGTTATTGCCGCCTAAATAGCTACTCACAAGTATTGTACTCAAATCTGACGATGCCTTTATAAAAACACCATCCTGCGCCCTACCACTGGCATTTGCGCCACCATTAGTATTTTGAAAAGCATTTACAGTAGGAAAATCCGTTGATTGTGTGCATGATGCTAGCAAAATATTGCCAAATCCATCAATAATTACTTCACTTCTAGAATCATCGCCATAATTTCTACGGGTTGATACACTGGCTGGAGTTAAAGCAGGGCTGGCGTACTTATTTTGAATATTTACCCCCTCACTACCAGTACCACCAAACATTCTTGAACCAATAAGTGCTGTACCATCTGCACGAAACTTAGAAATTACAATATCATAGTCGGTTCTATTAGATGCTCTAGTAGAACCAGGATAATCTGAAGCTGTAGACTTGCCAGCAATTACAAGGTTATTATTCGCATCAACAATCAAACTTTGTGGATAGTCATTACCCTGTTTCCCTCCTAAATAAGTGGCATAAACTTTCGCTGTTCCAGTAGGATTGAACTTTATTATGCCTATATCAAAACCACCCTCCTCTTCACCAGTAGCAATATTGCCACCTTGGTAACCAAAAGCACCATTTTGAAATGGATAAGAGTCGCCAAATACAATACCACCGGCATAAAAATTACCTGCACCATCATAAGAAGCTGTGAAGCCCCAATTATTTGCTGTACTACCTGTAAATGTTGAAAAAATTAAACTTGGGTCTACCACTAAAGTAGCATCATTATCTACTAGATTATCTAATTTATAACGTACAATATTACCTTTTACCTCAAACCTACAAGCCACAGTTTGCTTGCCTTTTTTGCCCGATTGATAACTGTAAGGAATGGCTTCTTTAACCTCATCAACAGTGGTTTTAAAAATCAATTGCTCATCTTTTAATTTAAGCGATTCTACACCATCTACATACAAGGCTACACGGTTAATATTGCCACCAGGATTTACAATTATATCATACTTCAATTGCCCCTTATCGCTATAATATCTTACATCAATATTAGGATACACATTTTTATACGTTACCGCACCAAATACCTTGCAGCCACTAGCCCATTTGGTTTTATCGTTGCCTATGTAATAATTATTGTAAAATGATTGCGGCTTATCTGCAACCGCTAAAGGATTAGGATTGGCATTTAAAAAACTAACTTCATACACATGACCACGAATAATACCGTTGTTATTAGATGGCACCGATGTATTATTTGAATTGGTAGAGCTAACAGTTTGCTCGCTATCGCCACCACTTGCACCACTTGAAGATTGATGGTTTTTATGACCATGCAACCTATCGCCAACGGCTCTAAGGTCATCGTGATTTAACAGCGTCATTTTATAGCCCCCATCTTTTTTTAAGGCAAATGAGCCAGTAGTAAGTTGCCCTTTGTATTGAATGGCGTTATCCCATTGCCCCTTGTTTTCAACAAACTCTAAAGATTGCTGCGCAAAAGTGGTGCTAGTAAATACTAGAAGTATTAATGAAAGTATGTGATGTTTTATAGCCAACTGCTTTACATTTAGATTGTGCATATCAAATTTAATGTTCTCTTTTACTACAGTTAGTATTTTGCAGCAATAAATACCATTATTAAAGTAGTTATTTTTTTAGCGAAAGCCGCAAAATTTATAGTTAAAAACTCGTTAGCGGATGCCATCTTTCTACGGCTAACGAACAGGTGTGAATTAATTGCTTGTTTGGCCTGAAACTGCTACTTGTTAACAATTTAAAATTACAAGATAAGAACTAAAAAACTAGCAGCGTTGCATCGGCCGAAACCGCTACTGATAGCCAACTACAGCCGAAGATAACAACATCCTCTGCTACACTTGCAGCAATACCCATGTTGTAGGCAGTGTTAGTATTGAACTCTAAGTTTATTCGGTAGTAACAGTGCCATCGTTGCCTTTTGTTCCACTTTGTCCTGCCGCACCTGCCGAGCCCCTACTTCCACCAGATTTATTGCAGCCAGGAAAACAGCCGCTAGCCCTGTTACCGCCATCTCCACCGCCACCAGCAACACCACCTTTATTACCAACACCAGCTTTTGCAACAAAATTTGCTGAACCTAATTCTAGCCCGCATAAAGAATTAATCTTTGTATATTTTATACGAATATTTCCACCACTTCCACCACTTCCTCCGTTGCCGCCACTTCCACCGTTGCCACCGCTACCTGCACCTCCTGTACAACAACTCGCATTTCTACCTTTGTTGCCTTTAAGTCCATTGCCTCCTATTCCGCCATTGCCACCAGTCACATCAATTACCATATCACAATATGAAAATGTAGTTGCCTGTATTTTTAGCTTAATTCCATCCTTTCCATTTTGCCCGTCCGTTCCAGATACCCCAGCTACTTTTCCATTATTTCCGTTAGTACCATTTGCACCTTTACCATTAATTTTTGCACCTTTTTCTACAATAAATACATTACAACTAATGTTACAAGATTTTAATACAGGGTCAAAAGTTAATGTTGAGTTTTGTCGTAATAAAAAAGTGTCAGTAATAATAATACTGTCTTTAATTTGTCTTTCAGAATTTGCTTTTACTTCAAAGGTTTGAGTAAAACAGTTAGTAAAACTTAATAAAGCGATGAGTGAAATAAGGAATTTGAATTTCATGTTTTATTTTTTATTGAAAGAATGATGATGTGTCAAAACGTTGTCTAGAAAGCTGTTATCTACAAGCAAAAAAACATGTGCTTTGGTGGCAAAAAGAACTAAGAAATTTTACTCCACCCAGTTTTACCTTTCTGTAATTGTAAAAATTGTTTTAACAACAAATTTTCAGCCAAAACTAAATCTACGTCTTTATCTAACAATTCTTCTGCTTCTTTTTTTGCCAATTCTAAAATTTCCTTATCATTTATAATAGAAGCTAACTTAAAGTTTAAAGCCCCACTTTGTCTTGTACCTTCAATATCACCAGGCCCACGTAGTTCTAAATCTTTTTCTGCTATTAAAAAGCCATCATTGGTTGCGCACATTATCTTGATACGCTCACGGCCCTCTTTGCTCACTTTACTACCTGTTAAAAGAATGCAAAAACTTTTTTCACTGCCTCTACCTACCCTACCACGTAGCTGGTGCAACTGCGATAAACCAAATTTTTCGGTACTTTCTATCACCATTACACTGGCATTTGGCACATTTACACCTACCTCAATTACCGTGGTACTTACCATAATATTTGTTTCGCCATTTACAAAACGTTGCATATTGGCTTCTTTTAGGTTGGGTGCTTGCCTGCCATGCACCATACTTATCAAGTATTTGGGTTCAGGAAAAAAGCTCTTTACTTGCTCGTAACCTTGCATCAAATCTTCGTAACTCATTTTCTCGCTTTCTTCTATTAGCGGGTAAATAATATAAGCCTGCCGACCCTTTTCTATTTCGGTACGAATAAATTCCATCACACTAGCCCTAGCCTGTTCAAAACGGTGCACTGTGGTAATGGGTTGCCTTCCTGGCGGTAGTTCGTCCATTACGCTATAATCTAAATCGCCGTAAGCCGTCATGGCCAATGTACGTGGTATTGGTGTTGCCGTCATTACCAAAACATGCGGCGGTACTGCTGCTTTTTGCCAAAGTTTAGCCCGCTGCGCTACACCAAAACGGTGCTGTTCATCTACCACTACAAAACCCAAATTTTTAAACACCACAGGGTCTTCTATCAACGCATGTGTACCTACTATAAAGTGCAGGCTGCCATCTGCTAGAGCCGTTAAAATTTCTCTACGTTTTTTAGCCTTAGTGCTGCCAGTAAGTATGTTTATTTTCACAGGCATATTTTTAAGTAAACTACTTAGGCCTGTGTAATGTTGCTGCGCCAATATTTCCGTTGGCGCCATTAAGCAACTTTGGTAGCCATTATCGGCTGCTAATAACATACTAAGCAATGCCACAATGGTTTTGCCGCTACCTACATCGCCTTGTAGCAAGCGGTTCATTTGGTGGCCACGAGCGGTATCGGTTCTTATTTCTTTTAAAACACGCTTTTGTGCACCAGTTAATTGAAACGGTAAATGGTGGTTGTAAAAATTATTAAACAAATCGCCCACTTTTTCAAACACCACACCACGGCTATTTTTATGCCTTTGCAGCCGCACTAGGTTTAACCGAACCTGCGCTATAAAAAACTCTTCAAACTTTAGCCGATAAATAGCTTTCTCGTACTCTTGAATAGATGTAGGAAAATGGGTTGCCCGTACCGCTAAAAACCTTGGTAATAGTTGTAAGCGTTGTATTAGTGCCTCTGGCAAATTTTCTACAATATCTTTTGGCTGAATTTGCGCTACTAATTGCTGTGTTAGCTTACCAATTTGCCTACCGCTAAAGCCTCTTGCTTTTAGCTTTTCGGTGCTAGGATATACTGGTTCTAAATGCGTTTTAGCACCTGCAACTGCTGGCTCAAAAGCCTCAATTTCTGGATGAACAATTTGTGGTTTACCATTAAAAAAGCCCACTTTACCAAATACCAAATACGCTACACCAGGTGTTAAGTTTTTTTGCACCCAACTAATACTTTGAAACCAAGCTAACTCAAGGCTGCCGCTATCATCACGCAATTGCGCTACTAAACGCTTTGCTCTGTTTTCGCCAATAGATTCAAAAAACAATAGCTTACCTACAACTTGTATGTATTCAGTATCGGGATGAATTTCGGCAATGCGACTGATTTTGGTTTTATCAATATGCCTAATAGGAAAATGCTCTAGCAAATCGCCAAAAGTGTAAATGCTGAGTTCTTTTTTCAGCAAATCGGCACGCAGTGGTCCTACTCCTTTTAGGTATTCGATAGGCGATGCTAATATGGATGCAAGTTGACTGATAGTAATACAAATTGATAGTGGGCAAATATCGGGATTTGCAATACGAAGTTTAACAAGTTTAGCAAGTTTAGCAAGTTTAAGTAGTTTAGGGAGTTTAGGAAGTTTAAGTAGTTTAGGGAGTTTAGGGAGTTTGGGGAGTTTAGGGAGTTTAGGGAGTTTAGGGA
>JASGCX010000065.1:3622-4034 GCA_030053925.1 Flavobacterium sp. | reverse complement strand
TAGGGAGTTTAGGGAGTTTGGGGAGTTTAGGGAGTTTAGGGAGTTTAGGGAGTTTAGGGAGTTTGGGGAGTTTAAGTAGTTTAGGGAGTTTAGGAAGTTTAGGGAGTTTAGGGAGTTTGGGGAGTTTAGGGAGTTTAGGGAGTTTAGGGAGTTTAGGAAGTTTAGGAAGTTTAGGGAGTTTAGGGAGTTTAGGGAGTTTAGGAAGTTTAGGGAGTTTAGGAAGTTTAGGAAGTTTAGGGAGTTTAGGGAGTTTGGGGAGTTTAGGAAGTTTAGGGAGTTTAGGGAGTTTAGGGAGTTTGGGGAGTTTAGGGAGTTTAGGGAGTTTAGGGAGTTTAGGGAGTTTAGGGAGTTTAGAAGTTTAGGAAGTTTAAGTAGTTTAGGGAGTTTAAGTAGTTTAAAAGTTTAGGGAGTT
>JASGCX010000065.1:0-3522 GCA_030053925.1 Flavobacterium sp. | reverse complement strand
TAGGGAGTTTAAGTAGTTTAAAAGTTTAGGGAGTTTAGGGAGTTTAGGGAGTTTAAGTAGTTTAAAAGTTTAGGGAGTTTAGGGAGTTTAGGGAGTTTAGAAAGTTTAAGTAGTTTAGCAAGTTTTTCGTTTAGCACTTTAGTGCCGAGATACGTTGTGGCTAATAAGGATATTGTGTCATCACATTGCCTACAGGATAATAATTGGCCACTATAATTAACGCACCATTTGCGCAAACAGCCACACCTACACCTACTTCTTTGGTGTCTTTCCAAACCATTTGTGTGTAATGCCCTGTTTTGTGCCAATTGCTGTCATTCAACCTTTGGTATTTGAAAAGTTTTATCTCATTGTACCAAGATACTGACGCATCAATGGGCTTATAATAATCACTTGAACTGCCCCAAAATATGTTCTCGCCATAGGCTTTATCACCTTCGCCTGGTTGGGTTCTGTGCTTCATTTTGCAATTATTATTATCGGCTAAATATTCGGCCCATTGCTGTGCATAAGCGGCTAATTGTTTGTTCCAAACCAATGCAGGTGCGCCAACTTTTTCACGTGCTTTATTGTGATGTTGTAATACTTCTTGCGCTTGCTGCGCTGAAATTTTACTGCCTGTTTGTGTAACTGTTTGTGCATTTGCAAATACACAATTGAGAAGCATAATGGCTGCTGAAAAATATTTAAACATGGTTATTTTGCTATAAATTTTTAAAAGAGAACAAAATAAATGAAATTAAACCTAGCGGTATATTACTGTGCGAATTGTGCGTTAAAAAAATTGTAAAATCAAGTTGTAAAATGGATGGATGAAATCAAAAAACAATTGTTTTATTTGCAATAACCACCACCACCTTCAACTTATTATTGCGGCATTTTATTGTATCAATATAGTTGTGTTATTACTTCCCAAAACGCTTCTTCAACATACTCAATGCATCGTTCATATTCATATTGCTCACATCTTGGGCTTTTGATGCTGGTTTATTATTTGCACCTTGCCCCTTTAAACCTGATGTTTTTCTAGCTGGTGCTTCCTGCGTTTGTTTAATAGATAAAGCAATGCGCTTACGAGGAATATCTACTTCTAAAATTTTCACTTGTACTTTATCGTTCAGCTTTAAAACCTGGTTAGGGTCGGTAATGTATTGGTGCGAAATTTCGCTAACATGCACCAAGCCGTCTTGTTTTACCCCAATATCTACAAAGGCGCCAAAACGTGTAATATTTGTTACCACACCTGGCACAACCATACCTTCTTTAGCGTCTTCAATTTTAAATATTTGTGCAAATTCAAATTGCTCCAATTCGCTACGAGGGTCAAGGCCGGGCTTTTTTAATTCCTTCAATAAATCTTGAATGGTAACTACCCCTATTTGTTCGGTTATATATTTTTTGGGTTCTACTGTTTTTAGTAAAGTCTCGTTACCAATTAACGCCTTTACATCTACACTTAAATCGGTGGCAATTTGCTTTACAATAGTGTATGCTTCTGGGTGTACCGCACTTTCGTCTAGTGGATTGTTGCCATTTTTTATGCGTAAGAAACCTGCACATTGCTCAAATGCTTTACCACCAAGGCGCGGCACTTTTAACAGTTGACTTCTATCGGTAAACTTACCAATCTCGTTACGGTGCTTGATAATATTTTCTGCCAAACTAGGCCCAATACCGCTTACATAACTTAGCAATTGCTTACTAGCGGTATTAATATTTACACCTACTTGGTTCACACAACTCATCACGGTTTGGTCTAGCCTTTCTTTTAAGCGAAACTGGTTTACATCGTGTTGATATTGACCAACACCAATACTTTTAGGGTCTAGCTTTACAAGTTCTGCCAATGGATCCATCAATCTTCTGCCAATGCTAACCGAACCACGCACCGTAATATCATAATCGGGAAATTCTTCTCTGGCAATTTCTGATGCAGAATAAATAGAAGCCCCATCTTCATTTACCAAAAACACGGGTAAACCCAAGTTTAAAGATTTAATAAAACCTTCGGTTTCTCTACCTGCTGTGCCATCGCCTATGGCTATGGTTTCTATGTTGTATTTGCTTACCAAATGTTTAATGGTATAGCTTGCTTCGGTTTGTTTATTGCCTTCGTGTATGTAAATTAAATCTGTGGTTTGCAAAGCGCCTTGCTCGTCTAAACAAACAATTTTGCAACCCGTTCTATAACCTGGGTCAATGGCTAAAACACGTTTACTACCAAGCGGTGAGCTTAACAATAATTGCTTTAAATTTTCTGCAAAAACGGTAATGGCTTCTTCATCGGCTTTGGTTTTTAACGCTGTTCTAAACTCAGTTTCTAAGCTAGGTTGCAGTAAGCGTTTGTAAGCATCTTTAATGGCTTTTTTCACTTGCTCAACTGAGCTATTTAGGCTAGCAGTTATGTAAATATCTTCTACCAATTCAATCGCTTCTTCTTCTATTGGTGCAATACTCATACGCAAAAAGCCTTCTAAAAAGCCACGTAAAATTGCCAATATTCTGTGTGAAGGAATTTTATAAATCGGCTCGCTAAAGTCAAAATAATCTTTGTACTTAGCGGCTTCAGTTTCTTTATCAGCAAGCACTTTGCTTTGTAGCAAAGCGGTGTCTTCAAAGCATTTACGCAATTTAGCACGTACTGTTGCATCTTCATTTACTTGCTCGGCAATAATATCTCTAGCACCTTGCAATGCATCATCTATACTAGCAACAGTATCGTTTATAAAGGCTTTCGCTTCTTCTGTTATGTCAATCTCTTTTTGCTCAAGTAGTAATGTTGCCAATGGCTCTAAGCCATTTTCACGTGCTATTTGCGCCTTGGTTCTGCGTTTTGGTTTGTATGGCAGGTAAATATCTTCAAGCTCGGTAATGGTAATTGTTTTATCAATTTTTGCTTGCAGTTCTTCCGTCATTTTACCTTGCTCGGTAATGGTTTTCTCAATAAATGCTTTACGTTCTGCAAATTCTTTTAGCACTTTCGCTTCGTCTTGTATTTGCTGAATTTGCACCTCGTCTAATGAGCCCGTAGCATCTTTACGATAACGAGCAATAAAAGGTATGGTAGAACCTTCGGTAAGTAGCGTCAAAACGGTAGCAACTTGGGTGGGTTTAATGTTTAGCTTAGAGGCAATTACTGAATGAAGCTGGTTCATATTTTTTCTCGCATTTTATAATAGGGCGGCGAAAGTAATTGGATATGCCAAAACAATCTTTAGTATCTATTTAGTGTGTAAAACTTTTTAAAGAAACTACTAAACGCTTAGGGTAAAAAGAGATGTTAGGAAAGGCATTTGACATGTGTTAATTTAAAGGATAACTGAACGTAAAACTGGATATTTTAAAAACGTTTTGAACAGCAATGATTGTGAATATAAAACAGAACTCTATGATAACATGCAAGCTTACTCACATTTTGCCTCTTTTAATAACATCAGATTTCTTCTATAAAACATTTATTAATCATACACCCCTCATTTTGCAAAAACCTCAAAAAAGTTTTTTCAAGGTTTTCCACTTGGG